>CAZUEC010000148.1:0-5810 GCA_964618865.1 uncultured Roseibacillus sp.
GCGATGCCCTTACGGGCTCGCCAGCCTGCTCCGAACGACCTGAGAATGGTACCAGCCCTCGCACCGTAACATTTTCTCGCGCCCCCCTCTCCCCTCCCTATTTTATCCCCATGGCACGCCCTCTCAGATTCCAGTATCCCGGCGCGATTTATCATGTGATGGCTCGGGGCGATGGCGGTAAATTCATTTTCAATGATGACGTTGACGCGGCGCTGTTTTTGAAATGGTTAGGCGAAGTTTGTGAGAGCCATGGTTGGCGAGTCCATGCTTGGGTTCTCATGGGGAATCACTTTCACCTTCTTCTCGAAACACCAGAAGCCAATCTCGTCTCGGGGATGAAGCGCTTATTGGGAGCCTTTGCGCAGGCTTGGAATAGGCGCTATCAGAGACATGGTCATGTTTTTCAGGGTCGTTACAAATCCGTTCCGGTCTCGGGTGAGCTTGCCTCGGACGGCGCACAGTTCCGAGGAGGTGGTCATCAAAAAGCCACCAGAAAAGGGTCCACTTAACCGATGTTTGATATGACTGAGAGTAACGACTTCTCTGCCATCATGATTTCGTTGACCACTCTTTGTCGATCTCAGACCCGACCTGGCACCCGACACCGAATAACTTTGGGAATTCGAGCTAGATGCGGCCTCTGGCAATAACCACATCCCTGCCGCAAGCCCCACGCCGAAGACAACAAGAGCAATAACAGAACCTAATGTAGGCAAAGGCTTTATATTCATTGAGAAGATTTCAACTTAAGAAAAATCTTCGCTTTGTAACGTTCTAATCTCTACCATTTTTTCTCTTCGAGGCCGTATCTTCACTGTTGGATGGACAAATAGTTGATACTGCTTCCTGAAGTTTGTATCTACAAAGCATGCCAAGCCTTAAGAATAGTTTTCACTCAGCGATTTTACTCCTCTGCCTCAGCATATTGACCTCAGCAATTTTCGCTCAACAGGAGGTTCCTCTGTTCAATGGGAACACTCTAGAAGGATGGCAAACGCTCGCAGAGGATAAAGGCTATTGGAGAGCTGAGAATGGTGTTCTCATCGGCGATAGCAATGGAAAGGCCATGCCCCGAAGCTCTTACCTTTGGTCCGAAAGGAAATACGAGCATTTCGAGTTTCGTTGTCAATTTAAGCTCACAGGCGACCCCAAGACAGGAGTCATTAATAGTGGTATTCAATTCCGCACCATCAATCAAGATGGCGCACCAGTGGGCTATCAGGCCGATATCGGAGGCCCCGATTGGTGGGGTGGCATTTTCGAAGAAAGCAAAGGAGTTCGGCTCGCAGAGGCGGACATGGGAAAAATCCTCCCTCTCATTAAGGAGAATGATTGGAACGAGTATCTCATCCGTGCCAACGGCCCTATTATTCAGCTTTTTATCAATGGTACTGAAACCGTTAACTACCTAGAAAAAATTCCTTCCGTTCCTTACAAAGGACACTTTGCGATTCAGCTACACAAAGGCGGCATTTGCAAGATTGAGATAAAGGACCTGACTTTGGTGAAGCTTGATGGCGGGATTGATCCTTCAAATGCACAAGCTTGGGGAGCCGCCAAACAGCGCATCACCTATCAAGAACTCCAAGTCTCCAAAATCCCGCAAACAGCCGAGAAAGAGCTCGAAAGCTTTGAACTCCCAAATGGATTTGTTGCCGAACTCGTCGCACAAGAATCGGAAGGTATCGGTAAGTTTGTTGCCGTCGATTTCGATAGCTCGGGCAAGATGTGGTCCATGACTGCTTTGGACTATCCAGTCGATGCCAAGCGTGAAAAAACCAAAGCGCAAAACCTTTTTAAGAATGGAGGAAAAGACAAGTTACTTGTTTTTGATAACCCTACTGCCGCAGGGGTCCAGACTCCTCGTGTTTTCGCTACTAAACTCGCAATACCTTTGGGGGCCATGCCTTATAAGAACGGAGCTATTGCTCAATATGGTGGGGACATTCGCCACTACCAAGATACAAATGGCGATGGAAAAGCGGATAAATACGAGGTGCTACTGACTGGTTTCGGTATCGAAGATTCACACCTCTTTCCTCATCAATTTACTCGTGGCCCTGGTGGCTGGATGCACTTAGTACAAGGTCTTGCGAACTATTCCGCCGTACAGCGACCAGATGGAAGCACATTCGTGGACGGCCAAAAATCTATCAAATATGACCGTTGTCGGATGGCGAGAATGAAGTTAGATGGCAGTCGCTTCCAATACACAACAACTGGACCTAATAATGTCTGGGGCTTGGTTACTGGCCGTACCGGTGAGTGGTTCATCCAAGAAGCTAACGATAAGGGATATCCCGTGGTGCCTTACGATTTCGGGATTTACATGAACACTGGCGGTACCGCTAAAATCAAGCCATACCAACCGCTACTTCCTCCCATCTTCAAAACTGCCATTATGGGCGGAACTGGGCTCAGTGGACTCGCTCTCGCTCAAGACATCAATAGCCCCTTCGCGAAAGAGGGCAAAAGAACTTTCTATCTAGCAAACCCTCTCACTAGTAGCATTCAAATCGTCACTGCTAAACCACTTGGGAATAATCGCTTTCAATGGGAAAAAGAGGAAGACTTTCTTGTCGCTGGTGATAAGTGGTTCCGTCCAATCGGAGCGAGGTTCGGGCCAGACGGCGCGCTCTACGTAGTCGATTGGTATAACAAGATCATTGCCCATGGTGAAGTGCGACAGAATCATCCTGAACGTGATAAAATTCGCGGACGCATCTGGCGTATTCGTCACAAAGATCAAAAGCGACTGGCTCCACCAAATCTCTCAAAAGCCACTGACACCGAACTACTCAAGCATCTCTCTGACGACAACGCCTTAATCCAGCGACTGACTTGGCTTGAAATGATCGACAGAAACGCAATAAGCCTCCTTCCTGGACTTAAGGAAATCATTACCACCAGCACTCAACGCCTTGATGTCAGGTTAGCCGCACTCTGGGCCTACGAAGGATTAGGTGATATTGAGCCAGAACTTCTCCATGCCCTTGCTACCGATAAAGAAGCAAACATGAGAGCAGAGGTGGTACGGATTTCTGGTCGTACTAGCCAAGCCTCAGATTTTGCGAAAATTGCGATATCTGCAGCTGATGATGAAGCAGTTAGAGTTCGTAGTGCACTTGGTGAAGCACTGGTCACACGCCTCGAACACGACGCTGATTCGATGCACGCAGCCGCCATTCTTGGTAAAGCCGCCCTAACCACTGAAGACCGTCAAACTCAATACGAACGTGAGTTTGAAAGATTCCTAGCACGCTGGGCAATGGAGAAGAATCCGAAAGCGACGACTGCCATGTTAGGAAAAGCAGCCGACCTGCCCGTAGAAAACCGATTACTTGCGATGCAAGCGCTGAAGCCTGAACAAGCAGCTTTGGCGTTTCTACCTATGATTCCTAAGCTCGATCGCGACCTCAGCACCTCTGAGCTCACCTTAATCACAGGCCAACTGTCTCAGCCAAAAGTGCATCAGGGGTTTAAAGCTTTGCTCAATGATGCTGCACGTCAACGCACGATGCTCCTAGCCCTCTCCAAGGCTGATCCCAGCACAAGTAACAAAGTGCTCAACTCTCTGCTCTCCGATGCCTGCCGTCAGCTCATCAAGCGAGATAACACCTCAAGCAATCGAACCTTAGTGATGCAAGTTGCCCAACGCCATCGGCTCATCGAACTCGAGAGTGATATTGGCCTGTGGACCTCTAAAGAGAAAGAACCGCAAACGATCATTGCTGGTCTTCGCTGCCTAAGAGAACTCGGTCCAGTCGATGCCGCTCTCTCTTCAAAGCTCATAGGCCATGCTGATGAATCGGTTCAGAGAGAAGCCATTATCGCATTATCAACTGCAGTTGGATCTAACACAGTGGAAACTGTAGCCAAGCACTGGTCACTGCTCAGTGCTACAGACAGGCAATCCGCCATTGATGGCCTCATGAACTCTCAGGAAAAAGCAATCGCATTTGGCCAAGCAGTGATTGAGGACACCTACGGTGAACTCGATAGCGGAACTTTAGAAAAACTAGTGATTGTGTTAGATGACAATCCGCTCGCAGAAAAAATACTCAAGAAGCTCGGAGATAGCGTGCCTATGGTCATTCGACTCAGCGGAGGCAAGAATGATCATGTTGATTCTAATCTCAAGCTCACAGGAGCATTCACAATTGAGACTTGGGTCAGAATTTCCGGTAAGAAGGCTATCACGGGCTCACTTCTCTCTAGTAAAAAAAGCGGTCAAATTGGATTTAGCAAAGGCAAGCTTCAGGTATCGGGCAGTTCGAAAAAGACGAAAAACCTCGTCGTTTCCAAAGCAACCGCTACTGCAGGCCAGTGGACACACTATGCGATAGTCCGTGATGAAACGAATACTTTCAAAATCTTCATCGACGGGGTTCTAGACTCCAAGGGTAAAAAAACGTTCGCCGGTGATTTTACCGATTTTGATTTAGGAGCGTCTTTAAAGAGAGACGGGCTCAAAATGGAATTCCTAGAATTTCGAGTTTGGAAAAACGCGCGAGATGAAAACGCCATTCTGGAAGGCATGCAGATTAGCTATACTGAAGGCAATCAGCCAGCTGAACTAGCACATCGTTTCTCAGGAGACACCCCAAACCTTCCACTTCAAGGCAAGGCACGTATCGCACCTGCAAGTGATTCCCCTACCTTGATAACCGCTACAAAAGCGGCGGAAATTGCCGCTACTTTTAAGAAATATAGAGCGATCGTCTCTCAACCTGGTAACGTCGACAATGGAAAGATCATGTTTCAACAAACTTGCACCGCCTGTCACATGGTTAAAAATGTGGGCGGCCGTTTAGGTCCAGATCTAAGTGGTGCGGGCACCACTAGTGATGAAGGATTACTTCGAAACATTCTCCTTCCAAACGCAGCTCTCGAGGCAAGTTACTATCGCCATGACCTCAAGCTTAAGGACGGTAGCTTCATCAGCGGCTTCATGGTTTCAGAGAACAAGGCTCACATTACGATTCGTCTAATCGGAGCAGATGACAAGGTCATCTCCAAGGCCCTGATTGATTCCCACTCAATCTCGAAACGCTCGCTCATGCCTGAAGGACTTGTTAGCGCAATGACCGATCAACAAGTAGCCGATCTATTCTCCTATCTCAGAACTTTGAAGTAGACAGTCAGGCTCAGCTTTAAGCAAACCGATCTGGGTTCAGGGGCTGGAGGTCGAGAGGACTTGTTTCACCAGAAACTAGCCTCTCTACTAACATCCCTGTCACAGGTGCTAAACTGAGCCCCATCATGGAATGCCCACTCGCAATCGTCACATTTTCATAAGTAGGCATTTTACCGATATAGGGAAGACCATCAGGCGAACAAGGTCGCAGACCCATCCATGGTTCTACTCCTTCGAAATCACTTTCTTGAAACTCGGGATAGAAGCGACAAAAGGACTCCACAATGCCACGAAGGCGATTCGGACGAATGGTGGTGTCTTCGCCACAAATCTCCATTGTCCCTGCGACACGCAACGTTTTGCCCATTGGGGTAACGGCGACTCGTCCCTCTTTGAGTAAACTACAAAGCTGTAGTGCCTTTCGCGGCTCTTTCAAGGCGAGGCTATAGCCCTTACCTCCTTGCATCGGCATTCTCAAACCTAAGTCTGCGGCCAGAGAAGTCGTCGCGATGCCCCCTGCTAGCACGATCTGCTCACCATCCACTTGCTGCCCTGAAGCTAATCGCAAGCTCGGGGAGGAAAAGGGGTCAGTCCTCGCACCGTAACATTTTCTCGCGCCCCCCCTCTCCCCTCCCTATTTTATCCCCATGGCACGCCCTCTCAGATTCCAGTA
>CAZUEC010000149.1:0-5798 GCA_964618865.1 uncultured Roseibacillus sp.
GGTCGGTGCGGTAGTGATGAATCATGTTGGACGTGTTGTAGAGAATAGATGCCGAAGCCAAGATTACCATGATGACAGAAAAGGCTAAACCGAGAGTGAATCCGAAAATCATGCCAGCGACAATCGCTCCGAGGGCAACCATAAAGCCAATTTTGAGGATGCCACCGAGGAAGCTAAAGTCTTTGCGGGTGGTGAAGGCAACAAAGGTGAGGGCGAGGAAAAGGGCTAAGGTCGCTAATCCGGCCTGTGGGATGACTTTGGGAGAGGAGTAGTAAGTGGCAATCACCATTATCGGAAGGAAGATGATGGCTTCGGCGACTACGAAGATACCAAGGCCTAGATACTGCATGGACAGTGAGGTGTTTGAATGAGCCCATTTGTCGGCAATCCATGACACGGCCATAAATGCTCCTAAGACGATGAACCAATTCTGGGACATGAGAGCGGCAAAGGAGACGGCGGCAGGAATTCGCAGCAATACGGTGAGCAGTAGGGCGAAGACGCCGATCGCTCCTGCGACGTGTAAGTAAGTTTTGCGGATAAATTCAGCGCGTTTATCCTCGGGAATGGAATTGATCGCGTAGGGATTGGTTTGGTCGAGCATAGGTTGTTTCTACGGGTTCAGGTTATCAAAAACTTACAAGGAAGCGAGTGTTTTTGACAGTCGTAGATTCCATGTCTTGAACTTGTCAGAGTTTTTGTGCGCTCTATTCTTCCTGAAATGGAAGAAGCTATCGTTTATTGGCTGGCTTACGGTACTGGCTACGGCTTGCGAGGAGGAAACGGGATGTGGTACTGGATTATTTTGGGGCTTTCCAGTGGTGCGAGTTGGTTGGTCGGTCATCGTTTAAAAAGCAAATTCGCCAAGTATTCGCAGATGCCTATTGAGTTGAGTGGGCGAGAAATCGCAGAACGGATGTTGAGTGAAAATGGAATTAGTGATGTGCAGGTGATTTCTACCCCAGGGCGATTGACCGATCATTATAATCCTAAGGATAAGACGGTCAATTTGAGTGAGGTTGTGTATCATCAACGCAATGTGGCGGCGGCGGCCGTTTCGGCTCATGAAGTGGGTCATGCTTTGCAGCATGCGAAGGCTTATTCCTTTTTGACGATGCGCTCTAAGATGGTGCCGGTGGTGAGTTTGGCTTCAAGGATGATGGGAGTTATTACCATGATTTCGATGTTTGGAGCGATCTTGACTGGCAATACATGGCTTCTTGGATTGGTGGTGATTGCATTGGGGGTGACTACGTTGTTTGCCTTTGTGACTCTGCCAGTGGAGTTCGATGCGAGTAAGCGAGCTTTGTCTTGGTTCAATGCGAGCGGGCAAGCTGGTTCGATGGGGCAAAGTCAAGCGAAGGACGCTCTTTTCTGGGCGGCAATGACGTATGTGGTGGCTGCTTTGGCTTCTTTAGCTCAGTTGGTCTACTATGTTTTTAGGATGTTAAAAGGACGTCGCTGAATTTGCTTTGATTTAAGGATGGGAAGAGAGGCTGCCTTTGGCTTCTTTCTTGGCTTGTGATAATGCGGTTGGGCGACACTGTTCACTGTGACAAGGGGGAATGGTGTTGGTGACGATTTTTTTGAGACGCGTGGGTTCGAGCTTGAGAAGCTGCGAAATCTGTAAACGGTTCTCGGAGAGTGAATGGCATAGCTTTTCCACTAGGGGAAGAAGGACAGGATTGGCGAGGCGGAAAGACCATTCGCGGTAATTTTTGAGGGCCCAGAGGCAGGTGAGCCAAGCAGAAGGTCCTTGCCACCAACGACCATCGTCGGCCATGACGACGATTTTGTCACCAGCATTGAGGTTGTCGATGATAGGAAGACAGGCTCGAGCTTGATCGGAGTTGTAGGGGAGAAATCGCAAAGCGAGGTCGCTCTGTTGAGCACTTAACCATCGCTTGAAGTTGATACAAAGTCCGCAATTTGAATCGTAAAAAATGGTGAGTGTTTTCATTTTTTTAGAAATGGATTGCTAGATTTTTCCATCGGGGAGGATGGGAGGAGCTGCGTTCTCGAGCTCACGCCTCTTCTGAGTTCGAGTGAAGAGGAAGATATTTAAAAAGTGCATCGCTCCTAAGACGAGGAGGACGATTCCAATCTTGCTTGCTAGGGCTTCGAAGATGTCTTGGGCATTGAGGACCTGATAAGTGACTTTCAAATAGAGAGCAACGAAGCCGATGTTGATGAGGTAGAAGCCGACTACGAGTAAGTGATTGACGCTGTCGGCCATTTTTTCGTCGTTGCGGAAGCAGTTGACGAGGAAAACGCGACCGTTTTTGTGAAGGGTTTTCGCAACCCAGATGGTGAGGGGAACTGTGATGAGGAGGTACAGAGTGTAGGTGATGAGGAGTGGATTCATTGATTTGTTCTTTCTTTTGTTTGAGGATGAACTTTTATCGTTCATCTGTTTCAGTATTTACTGAAAATATAAAATAAATCAAGAGGAATCGAGAGAAAGTCATCGGGTGGGGGTGCTGTTTGGAGATGATGGTTCATGAAGGGGGAGCTCAAAAAAGCCTGTTTGTCGTTCTGAAATGATTCTTTTGTTTTTCTCCGAAGGATGCAGTCGCGAGGTTCACTTGCATCTGAAGCTAGAGAAGGTGAAGGTTTCTGGAGTGGAATTGATTCTAGCATCTGGCTCTCCAAGACGACGGGATCTCTTAGCTCGTGAGGGAGTGAAATTCGAAGTTCAGGTTTCGGGGATAGAGGAGTTGGCTCCTAATGCATTGGAGCCAGTGAGTTTGGCGCGTGAAAATGCTTTGATGAAGGCGCGCGATATTTTCATTCGAAACGTTGGGGCAACGGTGTTGGGAGCGGATACGGTGGTGGTGGTCGACGGTCGGACTTTAGGGAAACCAAAGGATTTAGTAGAGGGGGCGGAAATGTTGCGTTTGTTATCGGGGAGGTGGCATGAAGTGGTGACTGGGGTGGCTTTACTTTCTAGAACCTGTGAAGAGGTTTTTCATGAGACGACGCGGGTGCGTTTTAAGGTCTTATCGGAAGAAGAGATTGCGGACTATCATGCTCGAGTTCACGTTTTAGATAAAGCGGGAGGCTATGCTATTCAGGATGGAGGGGAGCGAATTATTGCGGAAGTGGAGGGCTGTCGGGACAATGTGATGGGTCTGCCAGTTGAGAGGGTAGTGGATGAATTGACTCAGATTTCAAAATGATTAAAACCAAGCATGGGAACCGTTTTCCCCTTATTCTTAATCCTAAGGCTCGAAGTGAACGGGCTGATGGAGCACGTCGTTTTATTATGGATCATGCGGGGCGCTTCGCAATTTTCGCTTCTAATTCGGGAGATGAAGCGGAAGAATTAGCCGCTGTGATGGCTGATGCGGGTGAGCCGGTAGTGGTAGCGGCGGGAGGAGATGGGACTCTGAATGCAGTGGTGAAAGGGTTAGCTGGTAAGAAGACTGCGCTGGGAATTTTGCCCACGGGGACAATGAATGTGTTTGCGCGGGAATTGGGATTGCCGGTGGATCAGTTAAAGCGGGCCTTTGAGGTCATCGATAAAGGGGAGACGGTCGATGTGGATCTCTTTGCGATGAATGACGCTCCTTTCGTGCAGATGGCTGGAGTCGGCTTCGATGCTCAAATCATTGAGGAGACAAGCTGGGAGGCGAAGAAGGCGCTTGGACCATTAGCTTATCTGGTTTCTGCGATGAAGGTTTTGGGGGATGAGCCGCCTAAGATGATGGTTCATTTTGATGAAGGTCCGGTCGTCGAAGGGGTGGCTGTTTTGGTTGGTAATGGTTCACTTTATGGGGGGCAGCTTCGTCTTTTTGGGAAGGCCGACAATGCAGATGAGTTGCTCGATGTTCTGGTCTTTAAGGAGGCGGGTTACAAAGTGGTTGCGGATTCTCTCGCTGGTTTGGTGAGAGGTGGATTCGATGAAAATATGGATACGGTTGGTTACTTTCAATCACGTGGTTTGCGGGTTGAATGTGATCGAGAGATACCAGTAGAAGTCGATGGGGAATTGTGGGGCAAAACACGGGTAGCTAATTTTAAGAATATTCCTGAAAAGCTTCAAGTTTTGGCTCCTAAAGATGCTGGAATTCCTAAATGGGAAGAGATGTTAAGGGCGCTTTCTCCTTGGACTCCGAACAAATGAGTGAAGATAAAGTTAGTTCCTGGAAGGTGATACGAATTTGTGCTCGGGTAGCGGGAATATTCGGTTTGCTCACGGGGCTTTTTGTTCTCTACACGAATTTGGCTGCTAAAAGAGCAGGAGAAGGTCGACTTTATGATGATGTGAATCAGATTCCAGCTCATCCTGTTGGTTTGCTTTTTGGGACGAGTGATAAGATTGGGGAGCGAGATAATCTCTACTTCAACTACCGCATTGATGCGGCGGTAGAACTCTGGGAGGCGGGGAAAGTAGAATGTCTTTTAGTTTCGGGGGATAATCGCGAAAAGTATTATAATGAACCTAATAAGATGCGGGAGGCTTTGATTGAACGTGGAGTTCCGAAGGAGGTTATCATCCGAGATTTCGCGGGTTTGCGGACTTTGGATACTGTGATAAGGGCTCAGGAGATCTTTCGAGCGCCGGCAGTGACTTTGATTTCTCAAAAATTTCATAATGAGCGAGCAGCTTATATCGCACAGAATAGAGGGTTAGAATACGCAGGCTACAATGCGCGAGATGTCGGGAAGGGGATGGGGCTGAAGACTAAATGTAGGGAAGTCGCAGCCCGAGTGAAAATGTGGTTGGATGTTCGAGTGCTTAAAACAAGGCCGCGACATCTTGGAGATTGGGAGTATCTTCCTATTGTGGGGCATCCTTTAACGGATCAGCCTCGCAGAGACTTTGACCGTAGCTCGCGATGATCTCGGGGTAGAGACGGTGTTCTTCTTTCTGAATACGCTGATGTAGGCTGTTAGGAGAATCGTCGGGGAGAACTGGGACTCGTGCCTGCCCTAGAATCGGTCCAGTATCCATTCCTTGGTCTACTAGGTGAACGGTGCAACCACTTTCTTTTGCTTTGGCTACAATGGCTTGCTCCCAAGCGGCCATGCCGGGATAGGCCGGAAGGAGGGAGGGATGAATATTGAGAATACGGTTGGGGAAAGCCTCAATGAGGGGGGCTTTGAGAAGTCGCATGAATCCGGCGAGGCAGACGAGATCGACTCTGGCTGCTAACAATAATCTAGCTGTTTCTCGTTGTGAAGTTTCGGGGAAACGATTTTTAAGGCCTTCACAGGAGATGATTGCGGTCTTGATTTGAGCGTCTTTTGCTCGTTCGAGGATGAACGCTTCAGGCTGGTCGGAGAGGACGAGTGCGATGCGCGCATTGAGTTTTCCGGAAGAAATTGCGTCCAGAATAGCCTGCATATTTGACCCTGAACCTGAGCCAAGAATTCCCAAAGTAAGCACGGGTTCTTTTGCGATGACTGGAGGTTTGGAGCAAGTTCGAAGGGAAAAAATTAATAAACAAATCTAAAATGTTGACAAATCATGACAGTAAATGATTTAATTGTGTCATGTTTGAGTCCGTGTCACCCAGTTTAGAGAGAACATCCTTGGAAGTTGAGCCTTTTCCAGAACCTGCTCTGGATGCATTGCGATCGTCCGCAGATAGAGCCACTTTACCAGTGGCAGAGCCAGTTTTTCTTTCTGCGAACCAGGTTGATACCGCGAGTGCTGAGATTCATGACGTGAGCCAAGTATCTGAGACTCGTCTCGATAGTCCTTTCCTGAGGATGGAAGAGATTCAAAACCAGTCGGCTCAAGCTGTCGAAGCTCCTCAAGCTGTCGAAGCTCCTCAAGCTGTCGAAGCTCC
>CAZUEC010000150.1:0-5797 GCA_964618865.1 uncultured Roseibacillus sp.
GGTTTGACGAGGGGGCCCAGTTCTTTGTCCCAACGGTTTTCTCGTAGGAATTTAACGATGATGTTTTGGGAGATTGGAGTGTAGTCCTGAGAGATGCTTACTGGTCCGAAAAGGCGATGGTAGCGGGGATTGTGGGCGACGTAAGCGGTGATTCCCTTCCAGAGGCAGAGTAGCGCGGAGAGGGATCTCTGGTAGCCAGGAGAGACAAAGGAGCGCCCGAGTTCGAGGGCGGGGGAGAGGTGTTCGAGGAAGGGTTCTTCGAACTCGAACAAAGTGGAGCAGTAAAGTCCTTCAGGTCCGTGTTCGGCGATGACTTTGTCAGTCGGTGCGAGGCGGTAGGCGCCCGCGATTCGATCGCGTTTTCGGTCCCAGAGAAAGAGGTGGAGGTAGTGATTGTCAAATTGATCGAGATCGATTTCTTTGCCGGAGCCTTCACCGACTGCGCGGAAGGCGATTTCGCGCAGTCGTCCAATTTCCAGTAAAATTTCTGGGATTTCTTGAGCGGTGGCGAGATAGGCATCGAGATCACCTTGCTGGGCGAGGCGAGAGCTTTTTGGCAAAGCTTCGACTTCAGGTAGCAATGTAGTCGTAATCATCTGTGCAGAAATTTATGCAGAGGTCTTAGTTAGGTGGCGAATAGTTGAGGGTGCGACTCCGAAGTTGGACTCAAGTTCAATTCCGAGTTCGCGGCAGATGCCACCAATCATGGCAAAATGGTGGACAGTATGACTGACGAGAAATTGAAGTTCACGACCTAAGGTGGATGGCTGCCATTCGGTCGCTTCGAGTCCACAGTCCATTTTAACGAGTAAGCCGATAGGAGGTGAGTTTTTCGAGATTTTTAGCAGGCGGTCTCGGATTTCCTTCGTTTTGGCGGCTGCGCTTGCGGTTTCCGTTTCGAGGGCGGGCAGTCTCATGCGTTCGTCGTAATCGACTTTGGTTCTCTCCAATCCATTGAGGAAAGAGTCGTAGTGGTCGAGACAGTGACGAAGATGACCGCCGACGGTAGAGTTGTAAAAGGAGGGTGAAGGGCAGGCGAACGTTGAGTCATCTAACTGAGCCAATAAGCGCTCGGCTTGAGCAAGATAATGTAGGTTGGCAGCAATTAGTGTATTCATCTGGCGTTGAATTCTTTCCATGAGACGACCTAAGGTCCACTTTATTTCTTGTCTCCTGTAATTTTACGTTCAGCGAGATGCAAGACTCTTTCTCGGACTTTGTTGGTAAATTCGATGGGATCGGAGGGGAGTTCCCTTGCTAGAAGGGGTTTGCCGGTGCGGACGGCGATGTTTTTACCGCGTAGAGCGAGGAAGGCGCGGGGGAGAGCAAAGAGGCGTAAAGTGGGGTGAATGGCTCCGGGGAGGTGAAACCAGAGCGGGTTTTCGTCTGGAAAACCTAATGGGAGGATGGCGGCGCCAGATTTTTGGGCGAGGCGGGCGAGGTGGGTGGTCCATTGGCCTTCTTCGATGAGAAATCGAGGCCAGCGCCACCGTTCGACTTCGCCAGCGGGAAAGATGACGATGCAGCCGCCAGATTTTAGGTGGGCGAGTGCGCGGCGCATGCTGCTGAGGTTAAGGCGGGCGGCGGCGGGGGATTCGTCGATAATTTCGAGGGGGAGAAACCAGTCTTTTTGACAGGGGTGGTCAAGGACGGCGTTGCCGAAAACAAGCGAGTCAGGTCGTGAAGCGAGTGCTAGCTCGGAAGCTACGAGGGCATCGTGTGCTCCGAGGGGGTGATTGGCGACGACGATGGTGGGGCCGGATTTTGGGATCCGTTTTTCGAATGCTTCTCGTCCTTCGATGGTGACTTCCATGAATTCACGTCCGGCTTGATAGGGGTTGTGGTGGCCGGGTGGGATGCTTGCAGGCATGGCACTGAGGCCTTCGAGTCCAAGAATTCGATCCAGTTTGCGTGCGAGTTTACGAAGGCGCTCACTACGATTGAAAAAGGGGTATTGCTTTTCGAGTGAAAAGAGAGGGTTGGGATCATCTTCCGCAGTCGACACGGGATGAGGTTGCAGGATGTGAGGCTAAGGAGGAAGGAGATTTTCTTTTTGAAGGGAAGCATCTGGGGGGGATGGGGAGGCTTATGTCCAGTCGATGTGAGTGAAGGCGGTGTGTAATTTTTGACCCCAACGAGTGTTGAGGGATGCGAGCCAATGGATTCGGCCAGTAAGGTGTTCTCGAAAGTGAGGATGGTGGTTGTGATTTTGTGACTGAGGACCGTATTTTTGGCAGTTGTAGAGAATGGCTTTTAAAAGGTCGTAGTCTTTACGGCGTCCGTTGAGCCCTTCATTGAGAATGAGGCCAGCGGCGGTTTGTCGTTGGCTTTGTGGCATGAGGCGGGTTTTTCGAGGGTTGATGGTGAATCCTTCTTCCCAAGCAATGATGATGACCTTGGTCTCGAACTTTTTGATGATCCGATTTAGGTTTTTCTCTCCTGAGAAGAGCAGGTCGTCGGCGTAGCGGGTGTAGACTGTTTCTGTTGCTCGAGCCCAAGCGGCGAGTCGGCAGTCGAATCGGAAGGCACCAAGATTGGCAAGAGCGGGTGAGGTGGGAGCTCCTTGGGGAAGGTGGAAGGATTGATAGAGACGTTGTTCGGAAGTATGAAAGTCGCGACGATGGGAACGAGTGGTGGTGAGTGAGGAGAGGGCGTAGGCGACGCTCTCGCGGTAGCCCAAAGACATGAAGAGTCGTTTGATGCGGCGACGGCCTAGCGAAGGAAAGAAGTCTTTCAGATCCATTTTTAAAACGAGAGGTTTCTGAGTGTGGGGTTGGACGAAATCAAGAATGCTATGACCTACGCGAAAGCCAGTAGCTACTTCATGAGGAGGGAGGTGATTGAGAAGGTTTTTTAAGATGGTTTGTTGGCATTGTTTGAGAAGAGGTTTAGGGCTTTCCAAGAGTCGACGACCTCCTTTTCTCTTTGGCAACCATTGTTCGTGATAGTGGTGATGGCGGGGGCTGAGGAGCCAATTTAAGTCATCGTGCCGAAGGTTGAGAAACTTCGCGAGTGAGGTTAAGTTTGGGAGAGAGGGAAGAGGGGAGCAGGCGGCTTTGAGGTGAGAATAAGGCTGGTGAATGTGAAAGGGAAGAGGAAGGGGGCAGGGGTTTGAGTTCCACCATTTTTGAAAGCGTTCGCTGTTTGAGAAGAAGGCAATGAGAGTGTTTTTTTCGAGAAGAGAGAGGTTTTTGGTCTTTTGGCAAAATTCTTTGATGAGGGTTTGGAGAGATTTTCTTCGGTGACTAGGAATGGTGTCCTGAACGAATTGGAGCCAATTTTTTAAACTTCGTTCTCTTTCGAGGAGAAGGGTGCAAAATTGATCGAGCCAATATTGGCGGGAGTTCATGAAGCTGTCGGACTTGAGAGTGGAGTCGTTCGAGCAACAACCTGTCTGGTCTTGCGTCGGGCTTTGTCACGGCTGGCCGTGAAGGCGCCCGGCGTTCGAATTGAGATGGCTTTATCAAGTCCTCGGGGTATCCCCGAAGCGGGATTGGTTTTCACCGCACCCAGTCTTATTGTCGAACGACTCCTGATCGGAAAAATTAGAGGGGAATGTTGATAGAGGCAAGGAGAGAGCGAGTGTTTTCAGAATTCTTTGTCGGCAAAAACGAACCATGAGACGAGGGTGTAGGTCACTAGGTAGGCGAGAGCGAGGCCGCAGACTTTGAGGGCGGTGAGGCTCGGGATGAAGGTGCCTGCAATGGCGGCATCAGTGAGACTGAAAATGGAAAGGTCGGGAAAAATAAGGGAGAGTAATTGGAGGGCTGCTTTTCCTGCGAAAGATTCTCCGATGGCGGTGCTCTCTAACCAAAACTCTCTCGCTTGTCCCATGAAGAAGCCGATGAAATAGACCATGATGGTGCTAATAATGGTGAAGAGGGTCGAGGAGCTGAAGGTGGAGATAAGGAGGGCAACCGCGGCGATGACTGCGGCTTCGAGAAAGATGCCGAGGATGCCAAATTGGAGAGAAAGGGTGGGGCCATGGCGTCGGACTTCGGCGACTTCGGTGGCGATATCGGCTTCTGGATAACCCAAGTTTTGTAGGAAGGCTATTCGTTCGGCTTCGATGATGCCGGTGCGATGATGCAGGACCGCAGTCATGAGTAAGTCCATAGCTAGGAGCGCTAGGAAGGTCAGCATGAGAACTCCTAGGAGTTTTCCGATGAGGTAGTCGAGACGGGGAACAGGTTTGCAGAGGATGGTGTAAAGAATTCGATCTTCTAAGTCGCGCGGAATGAGAAGGGCGGTGGCAGCGAGAGAGAAGATGATGGCAAAGAGCTTCATGAGCCCAATGGTGCCAGATTTCCAAAGTCGCAGTTCCTCTGCGGCTACGGCTTCTGGTCCGTTAGTGTGAGGAAGACGGAAAAAATTGAGTGCAATCGCGAGTACAACAAAGATAGCGAGAAAGTAAAAAACCTTCATGCGGACCAATTGTGTGAAAGTGCCAAGGGCGATGGTAGCAATGCGCTGCATACGGTCAGAATTTGCCTTTAATTTAATGAGGGGCCAAGTTCTTAATCACGTTCGATGGGGTGGTCCTTCGCCTCTGCGATGTGGGGATGAACACGTTCGGGAAAATGAAAGCCTCAGTTGGTAATGAAAAGCGTTCTCTTTCACCGCAGGGCCACAGAGGGCGCAAAGTGAACGCAGAGATTGAGGAGTCAGAACTTTTATTTTTGTGATTTTTGGGCGTTTTTCTGCAAAAAACAACATTTCGGCAGGGTCATTTGGAAAAGGGTTTAATCTCCCGAGCTTGATCGTTTTGGGGTTGTTGTGGGGGAGGGAAGTTTGGCTTCTTTTTTGGAGCTGTTTTTCGAATTGACCGTTTGAGAGTGTCGTTGAAAAAAGAGGGGTGATTTATCTGCTTTCTCCCGCAAAGACGCTTGATTGTGAATCTGAAGTTCCAACGGTGCGAGCAACGATGCCTCGTTTTCTTGAGCACTCGGCGGAGTTGGTGGGGATTATGAAAAAAAAGAAGCCTGTGGAATTAGAAGCCTTGATGGGGATTTCTAGTAAATTAGCCGATCTTAATGCAGAACGGTTTCGTTCATGGAAAGTGGATTACAGTAAGAAAGAGGCACGTTCGGCGATTTTTGCTTTTAAAGGAGATGTGTATCAAGGTCTTGCGGTGGAAGAGTGGGAGAAGAATGATTTTACGGCGGCACAGAAGTCGATTCGGATTCTCTCGGGTCTTTATGGAATCTTGCGCCCTTTAGATCTGATGCTTCCTTATCGATTGGAGATGGGGAAGAAGATTGAGAATAAGCGTGGGCCTAATCTCTATCGCTTCTGGGGAAGCCTCCTTACTGAGAGTTTGAATCAAGAGCTTAAGGCGAAGGGTGATGCGGTGATTAATCTCGCTTCGAACGAATATTTTTCTGTGGTTCAGCCTCAAGAGTTGAAGGCTCCAGTGATCACTCCGGTCTTCAAGGATTGGAAAAACGGGAAGTATAAAATTATTTCGTTCTATGCCAAAAAAGCGCGTGGAATGATGGCTGCTTGGGCAATCAAGAATGAGGTGACTACTCCTGCTGGGTTGAAAAAATTTAAAGAGGGTGGTTATCGGTTTGATGGTGAACAAAGTGACGAGGCGACACTCGTCTTTACGAGGAAAACGGAGTGAGATGAGGAGTTCGATTTAAGGGAGGCTAGGACTGGTCTTGGTCGTTAATATCTTATAGAGTCTCTTTATGAACAAACTGTGCACGCTCGCTCTCTTCTTTTTATTACCAGCATCTCTTTAGAGCTTCATGAAAAAGTATGAAATCGCAGGATTCCTAAGATTCTAGTTCTG
>CAZUEC010000151.1:0-5792 GCA_964618865.1 uncultured Roseibacillus sp.
CTTACCATCCATGCTGATTTTAATGTCGTTGGCCTTCAGCATCATTTGATGTTCGGAATTATGCGAATGATTGAATAATCAGTCTTTATCTCAATAGGACTGACTTTCAGCTTGTTGATAGAGGGACAAAAAGTATTAATGAAGGCGTTAATTACATTCGAAATTTTATGAAACTCAAATATCTACCATTCATATTCACGTTGGCTCATTCTGCTTCTGCGACTGTCTTCGTAATTGGAGATGGTTTTGCGCTCGATGGTTCTGGTTCTTTTGGAGTGGATCCCACCGATGATCCTTTTAGCTCTCCTGGAAATGAAAACCGTGACAATTCAATTACGAATGCTGAAACGTCCTCTCTGTTTAATCTGACTACTGGTAGTTTTGATGAAAGTCCTTTTAGCTCATCTGAGCCTATCGTTGCAGGACAAATCGATTTTAACAGCGACATCTTCCAAGGTGGAACTAGCTTTGACCTCAGTTTGTTACCCAGCACCCAGCAAGTCTCTTCGATTGAGTTATTCTTAGAGGTTACAAATAGCGCTTTTAACAATGGAGTAAACGAGACTGGTGATGTTGTGAATGTCGGAGTGTTTGCAGGGGCAGGAGCCGCAATCTTTGGGAGTGTGGTAGGGCGTACGCCTGATGCAACCTTCTCACTCGATAATGCGAACGATATCGGAGGAACGTTCATTTCTATTTCTCTCGATCCCGATTTGCTCGATCTCAGTGTGGACAATATCTTTAGCGTAATTTTAGATGCGGGAGAAGACCCGGATACTGCTGCAGTCTTTGGCTCGGGTCTCGGACCGGGAAATAATGGACTTTTAACTGGAACCGATTCAGTGAGTGTTTCTCCTGCTCTGCGAATTACGGTAGTTCCAGAACCTTCCAGTGCTTTTTTAGCTATTCTTGCTGGCTTTGGGCTCGCCCTTCGTCGTCGTCGCTAATTTATTTTTGTGAGGCTGGCACTTGGAATCCTTTGGATAGGACTTGGCTTACTCTATAGCCAAGTCCTTTTTTTTGAGCCTCTCAACTACGACGATTCTCTTTATCTTTCAAATCATCCAGCGGCAGAATTGTCGCTGGGTTCTTTTCTTTTTTGGAAGACTTTATTTCTTTCCGCGTCTGTCAACCTCTGGCACCCATTGACGGACCTCTCGCATCAAATTTTGTTTCGCATACATGCGGAACCAGCGATTCATCATATCGGCAATGTTTTGCTGCATGGACTTAGTGCCAGCGTGTGGCTCCTTCTTTTTAAGCGTATTACAGGACGCGTTGATTTTGCTCTTGCTGCTACGCTGCTCTTTGCTTGGCATCCCATTACCGTAGAGTCGGTTGCTTGGATCTCTGGTCGGAAAGATCTGCTCTGTACTTTTTTTCTAAGCCTTTCAGTTTTGAGCTATCAGCAGGCTGCTTCTAAAAAAGGTAAAATCATTTCTTGGAGGCTGATCCTGACCGCAGTTGCGGCTCTCCTTAGTAAACCGATTGCCTTTACTTTACCTCTTCTTCTTTTGGCTTTCGACTATTGGCCATTACAGCGTTCGGAAAAATTCATAACTTTGATTAAAGAAAAATGGCTCCTATTTGTCCTTTCGTGCGTTTCAGTTTTACTCACCTTGTATTTTCAATCTCAAGGGACACAGGTTGTTGATGATATTCGAAGCCCTTTAATACGCATTACCGAAGCGACTTGGTCTCTACAAAAGAGTTTAAGCTCAGTTTTCTGGCCTAGGAATTTACACTTTATATATTCCAACCCCGAAGAAATCAGAGCGGTCTGGATCGTGATGAGTTTTCTGATTGGTTTTTTGATTTTATCGTTTCTTCTTTGGAAGAGAAAGTTTCTTCCTTTCTTCATCTCAGGTGTTCTTTGGTATTTGTTTACCCTTGGACCGACTTTGGGATTGATCCGAGCGGGAAATAATCTTGCTGCCGATCGTTACTCTTATTTGCCGCTTCTTGGACTTCTGATTGGGTTAGTAGGGCTCCTTGCTAAAATTAAGAGTATTCAGAAATTCACCAAAATTTCTCTCGTCACTTTGTTTGTTCTTGCGGCATTATTTTTACCTTTAAGTTACCAACAGATTTCTTATTGGCGTAATGCGGAGGTTCTTTTTTCTCGGGTTTTAAAGCATGAGCCACGGAATTTAATCTCGCATGTCGAACTTGCTTCTTACGCAAATAAGAAAGGGGATCTTGAGATCGCCTCGGAGCATCTTAAACATGCTCTTGAGATCGCTCCTGAGAGCCCTGGAGCTCACTTAATTTTAGGAGGATTCGCATTTGAAAAAGCAAATTACGCAGTAGCTTATGAGCATTATTTAGTGGCTTCAAAGCGTCGTTCTCGAGAAGCATGGATTTATGAGCGATTGGCCGCGTGTGCGCATGGTACCGGTGATTTGGTGAAGACTCGTGAGTATTTACTTGCTGCGTTTCAATGGGCTAGACCACAGGATCACTTTCTCAATCTTGGTGAAAAATGGCAGCTTCTATTTCCAAATGAGCCGATTCCTGAGTCACGTATTAACCTTTCTCTCACTTCATCTCGTTTTTAGATGTCTATGCTAATGATGGTTCTTAGCTTGAAGAACATAAAAAAGACGGCCTGATGGCCGCCTTTTTCACAGTGAATCTAGGAGAGTTCTACCTGTGTTTTTTAGTTTAGACTGTTGATACTGCCTCGAAAATTTAAGAATTGTCTGAATCCTCTATCTTCCTCGTCTAAGATGAGCACGTCAAAAGGAGTTTTGAGAAGAATTCTAAAAGTCACTTCATCACCGTCTATGAGTGGAAGGCGGGAAAATTCTGAGAAATCGATATTGATATCTTCACTATCGGAAAAACGGATATTGCGGTTTAAGAGTTCGATTACTTTTACGGTCGCTTGACCACTTGGAGTCGAAGAAGGAGTAGTGACCGTAGCCTCAAAGACAACTTCGCTACCAGGGTAGGCATCGTCAACTCGAATCCCGATGGATGGGGGGAGAGAGGATATGATTCTATCTTGTGGAAGATTGAGGATATCCCCTGTCGAGAGTGCGAATACCTCGATTTGAGTGTTAGAAATCACGACTTCTTCGCTGGCATCGCTTACGGTTTCTACTGAAAAATACTCGATTCCTTTGACCTTGAAGGCTGGTTCAGAGCCTTCTGGTTGGAGAGCGGTGAAAGTATTCGATTCCGTTCGAACCTGATTTTCAGTGATCAGTTCTTGAGAGACAATCTCGAGTTGACCTTCAGGAAAATAAGAGGGTGCGATCAGATGCTCTAAATTTACTTGGGTAAGGATTCTAGGCACTCCTTCTGCGGGAGGTTGAATGCCAACAAAGGTAGTTGTTACTGTGAAGGGAACGTCTGCCCGAGTCCGAGGAATACCAAGGTGGGAGTCAGGAGCGTTGATTGTAATTTGTGCTTGTGGTCTGTTAGCTCCTACGGTTGTGGTATCCAAAAGCCAAGACTGTTCGCTTTCGCTCGTAGTGTCTAAAGTCCAGAGTTGAAAGAGAGCTCCTCCGTCTGGAATGCCGAGTTGAGATTGATCCGATCCTACTGCTGGAACATGATAGTCTTGCACAATTTCAATGAAGTCACCGTTTTCGGTTTGTTCAGTTTGAATTTGCCGAATCCAGTTCAGATATTCATTTTGTGCTTGTCCATGTAAGTAGCTCGGAGCTACGGCGGAAAGAGTAATAAGGGTAGTAAGTATTTTCATTTTTTAAGGAGGGGAGGTTAGGTCAGTTTTCTATTCGTTTATTTTTGCTTAACTGCAGTCGAAACAGGGAATTCTCCGCGAGTTGCTACGACGATAGTGTTGCTAGATTTAAGAGACTCATAAAAAGCTTCTGGTTCTTCGAGTTTGCCAATAATTTCATCCGCATTGACTTCACGCGTGCTCAGCCAAGCATGGTTTTTGCGAAGAAATTCGGGAAATGGCATCAACTGTCCTTTAGGCTTATTCGCTATGATTCTCTTAAAACGAGATGGAATGGTAAGGATTGAGCCTTTGGGAACGAATGTCCAATTGCCATTGAGGGCAAGAATGGTTGAGTCTCTCAATGGGTCACGAGACGAAGAAGGAAGAAGTGTTTTAGTCGTTCTCTCACTCCGTGAATTTTGTGCTTGGACCAACTTATTAGCTTTTTCTTGGAGTACTTCAGCAGTTATCCGTATTGGTCCTTCAGCTTGGGATAAATTTCCTAACAGAAAAAAAGTAATAAGACAGAGAGCAGTTTTCATTGTGCTTATTGAGTAGGTTCTAGTTTTAGTCTTCGAGAGAGATTTGCTCGTAGCTCACAAGAATGACAACATCTTGGAGATCGAAACCATGAGATCTTTGATTTGTGGTATAGATTTCGAAGAGGATAATTTTCTGATGCTCACCAATTGTGAGCACTCCGTCCTCGCTGTATGGTGCCAAGATTTCTGCTACTGAACGTTGATTACCAGCACCTGCAACTGAGGGGATGGCATCGCCTCGTTCGAGTTCGATAACGAGTGCTTGTTGGCTAGGATTGGTTGAGGAAACCCAACCCTCGTTGCCAGAGATTCGGGTGCGAGAGTGGCGAGCTAGAAATTCGATTTCTTCTCCTGCGCTGACCAAGGTCTCGGAAATGATGGTTCCTGGAGTGACTGTGTAGTCTGGATGATCTTCGGAAACCCCGTTGTAAAACTCGGTGTAGTCCTCTCCATTTACACGTGTTCCAAAGAGAATGGTATTATTTGCTCCTGTTGCAGCAGTGATGAAGCTAGTGGTCACACGAGTGTCAGTCTCGTTGAAGTTGTGAACAGGGAAGGAAATTTGCCAATCGAGATCTACCTTTTCACCTGAGACAACGGTGTTTTGAAGGGATTGAATCGAGCCAATTGGTTGTGCAAGTGAGGTCTCATTGGCGCTTGTCATTCCAGCTAGGGCTAGAAAGGTAAGAATGCTTTTTAGAGGGAATTTAGTTTGTTTCATTAAGGTGTAATATACTGATGGCGGAACTTTATGTTTTTTTAGATTAACGAAAATAAAAAAAATTAAATCTAATTAAAATAATTTCTAAAAATCACGTAACTTATTGATTGTTAATGTCTGTTTCTGCGATCGAGAACTTCAAAGTTTATTTAGGATTTCCTAATCTTTTTGAAGATTTGGCTAATCATGAGTTGAAAATTTTAAAAATTAGTTTTTTTGGGGGCCGGTTCATTTCTGCTGTTTTTGGGAAGTTTCAAGTGTGTGTGCTTGAATTGAGAAAAACTTTGAAACGAAGAATCAGCTCAGATTTCTTTGTCTTTCTTCTTTGAGCATGCAGTTGCGAGCAAGATAAAGGGTGTTCAGCTTAAACTGATTTGAGAATCTCCTGCTGATTGTTCTGGGTCGGGATCTCGTTCCACTCATGTTCTGTTGTTGCGAGATCTACACACCTCAGGAGGCTTTCCCAAAGGGGGAGTGAGAGGTGTCGAAAATATAGTGTGACCCCCGTACTCAGTGAGAAACTTTGGGTTTGGGGTGCCGGTTGTTTTCGCTTTCGGTTTTGAAATGAATAAGGGTTGGTTTTGGATCAACAGTCAGAGCTTTTTTAAGAAGGCTTGGCATTGCTGACAGGAGTATGAGGAAGTGTCTCAGAGTCGTTGAAAAGTGATGGCCCGTTGCGAGAAATCTCTCTGGATTGCTGAGGTTGGGTGTGTGGTTGGTCTGAAAAAATCGGGAGGTGAGATTTTTCAGGTTTTCTCAAAAGATGAGCGAGTAGAAGGCTTTATTTACGACAAGTATGCTGATGCTCTGATGCTAAAAATAACGAGTCAGACCC
>CAZUEC010000152.1:0-5769 GCA_964618865.1 uncultured Roseibacillus sp.
TCAAGAAATTCTCTCTCGGCGATAAACGAACGAACTTTTGGAAAACGGTCTAGAATCTGCGGTGTCAGTAAGTCGTAAAATAATATAAAAAAAGAGAGTCTGTGTATTGCAATCGTAAATTCATGGCCTACACTACCAGTTACTTTTCAGTGACGAAAATATTCCAAGGTGGGAATGGGAATGCTTCCGCAAAAGCTCATAAGGGTTTTGCGTTAATGGCGTCGGTAGTAGTGATGACTCTGTTGACTCTGCTAGCGGTAGGGATTTTGGGGATTTCGACAGTGGAAATGCGGGCTGCGAATATTACGAATAATCAGCAGATAGCTCAGGCAAATGCGCGACTAGCGTTAAATATTGCGATTGGTGAACTGCAGGTCTTTATGGGACCAGATCAAAGGGTATCGGCTCCGAGTTCGATTTTGGAGAAGGATGAGACGATCGCACAACCTCATTGGGTTGGGGTTTGGAATACGCGACGGAGTGATGGGAGTTCGCATTGGGTTCGTGATGATTTGAATGGAGGTTTGCGTGATAGGCGTTTTGAGGAGGGTTGGGAGGCTGAGGAAGAAGTGATGTCTTTTTTGGTAAGTGGGAACGAAGGAGGAAGCGGGAAGGCGGCCAATTTTTTGACTCCTCGGCAAGAATCTGGTGAGGAGGGGAGTTGGGTGACTGTGGTGGGAGAAGGTTCGCTTGGCGAATTTGCAGACTTAGCGCGGGATGAGGTGAATGTGCCAAAGGTTGCGGTGGTTTCTGATGAAGGTTTACTGGGTGATTATGCTTACTGGGTTGGTGATTTGGGGGTGCGAGCTAATGTGGCTACTCCGAACGCGTGGGCTGAAGGAGAAGACCAAAATGAGAAAGAGGTTGGTCAAGAGTTCTTTCCGTTATTGGCTAGTCAGGAAGTTGATGTTTCGGCAATGACCCCTCGGACAGGGGATGGAATCGAGGCTTTTAAACAGTCTGAACAAGAGCGCTTGGTTTCGGACCGTAGTCTTGCTTTGTTAAATGATGAGCGTTGGTCTTCTAGTCTTTGGCACGAAGTGACGACTTGGTCGCAGGGGGTTTTGGCCGACGTGAGAGATGGAGGGTTGCAAAAGGATTTAACTGTTTTTCTCAATGACGACGGTTCTTCGAGCACAGGAAGTAGTGTCTTGAGCGATCATGATAACTTGGTTGGGCCGAGAAATGCGGAGCATGCGGAAATGATTGAACAAGATTGGGAGTCGGGTCGTTATCAAACCAGTGCTCCGACTTTTGGGATGTTGCGTGACTGGGCGCAAAATTCGGCATCGCTTGCTGCGGAGCAGGAGATGATGAGGAATGCTGAAACTGAGTCAATCGATAGCACCGAGGCTGGTTCACGATCCGCCTTTGCCAATGACGAAGTGGTGAAGCTAACGAGTCGCACTCGAACGGATCTCAAGCCGGTCGTGGTGGAAGGGTCGATGTTTTCGAGTTTTTCTTATCATCCTAATCCAGTAAGTTTTCGGAAGAGGTTTAATATTCGACGTCATCAATGGCCGCGGGTTGTGCTTTGGAATCCATATAATGTCGATATCGAGGTGCCCGAATCGGTTATGATGATGCAGTTAAATTCTCGAAATGATTTTCAGACTCGAATTCGATTTGGGGCGTTTTTGATTAGTGAGCCTATTCAATGGATATCATGGGGAGGAGGGACTCGGACACCTCCTCCGCAACAAGGAGAAGCGATTGTTGATAGTGCGAACTATAATGATCCTTATGCTGGAATGAGGTTTTTCTCGCTTCCGAAACAGGTGATTCCTGCTGGTGAGTGTTTCGTATATAGTACTGAGGCTGCGGCAGAATATGATAACCAGAATGTGCTCGCGAATAGGCTCTCTGCGGAGGTCGCTCCTGATCCGTCACGTAATTTTTATATCTCTTCTACTGAGTTTGATGATGATGATACTGGATCAGGTTTTGATTTTGAGATTGTAGAGTACTTTTATCATCCTGCTAGAGACTGGGTGACCGGAAGGGAATTAGACACTCAGGCTGACGATGCGCGTATGATTTGGAAGGATGCTTCTGGGCATTCTTCGTTGAGTATTTTTGAATTTGATGCGTTGCCGCAGCTTCATTCTGTTTCGTGTTCGTTACAATATGGGGCGGGGCGTGAACCGGCGGTTCCTTTAGCATCTGATCCGTCGCAGCCCATTCAAGTTGAGTTGACATCTTTGTTGGAGCCGTCGGCCACAATCAAACCAGATGTTCGAAGTCGAGAAGGGTTTCGCTTCCGGTGGTTTGAAGAGCATGATTCGAATACTGGAGAAAATGGTGCCGGTTACGCTAATCCTGTGGGTTCGGAAGTATTTGATACGGCACCCATTGCAAATTGGAACTTACGGGCAAGCTTTTCGTTGCGGTCTCCATGGTCGAACATCACGGGAGATCTCGGTGATGGAACTGCTAGTGGACCTTGGTTTTTTGGAACCTACACGCGAGATCTCTATGATCCTTTGGTGGGATGGGACGAGCAGATTCCTTTTTTAGAAAATGGTTTTTATCGGGGTAATCCTTTCGGGCTGCCTCAGGAGGGGAATTTGAGAAATATTCTTTTCGAAGTCCCTCGGGAAGAAACAGGAGTGCTATCCTTGGCTCAATTTCAGCATACTAAGTTGAGCGAGTTTATTTGGCATCCGAGCTATGCAGTCGGTAATTCGTTGGTTGATCCTCGTTTGGGTGAAGATGGGGTGGCGGGGACTGCTCCAAGAATAGGAGGAGCAGACTTTGGAGGCTGGAATCAATTGGCTACAGGATGGTCGGAGAATACTGATCGTTCAGAAGATTCGGATGAGTGGGCTCGATTTGCTCGCTTTATTATGAGTGATTTGCCAGAGGATGAGAACTTAGTTTATGATTTGAGTTATGAGGTGAATCACGCCTTGTGGGATGAGTTTTTTCTCTCAAGTGGAAGCATGTTGCAACGGCAAGATTTTGTAGAAGATGGAACACCGCTCCCGAATGGTAGGATGCGTCTCATCAATGGGGGAGGTTTAGATGATTTGAATGATCTTCAGCGTTCTGCTTCTAAGTTACTAGTAGATGGGATGTTCAATATCAATTCTACTAATGTTGAGGCTTGGAAGGCTTTGTTAACCTCAACTCGTCAAAGCGCACTTTCTGAAGGTGATAGTGTTCCTTTTCCTCGAAATTTTCAACCTGTAGAGGGAGAGTATTTGGCTGGAAGAAGTCTTCCGGATGAGAAAGAAGCTTGGGGAGGATTTCGGAGTTTAGATGATGAGGAAGTGGCTTTGCTTGCGGAAGCGATTGTGGAGCAAGTTAAGCTGAGAGGGCCATTTCTCTCCCTTTCGGATTTTGTGAATCGGAGGCTTTCTTCACGCGAGGCTAGCAGTCAAGGGGATGCTTATTTGATGGGACCTTTGCAGGCAGCGATTGAGTCGGCTGGACTGAACTTGTCTTTTTCTGACCGGTGGAGAATTAGTAATTCTGATGCTGGTGGGCAGACTTATGATCATCCAGATAATATTCAAGAGCCGATCCGAATTAGCCAAGAATTGAAGCCCGACTCCAAGGCTTGGGGTGCGCCAGGGTACTTGACTCAAGCGGATATTTTGCAAGTGATCGGATCTACGATCAGTGCACGGTCGGACACTTTTTTGATTCGAAGTTATGGTGATGCGAAAGATGCTTCTGGGCGGGTGACTGCTAAGGCTTGGTGTGAAGCGGTGGTGCAGCGAATGCCAGAGCCAATTGCGGCGGATGAAACTGGGCTCAATCCAAATCCAGATGAACCTGATGGAAGGTTTGGGCGCAAATTTAGAGTGAAATCCTTCCGTTGGCTTTCTGAGAATGAAGTGTAAGATGCAGCTATGCGTTTCTTAGCGAAGTTGGGTGTTATCGCTCTTGCTATTTTTCAGATTTGTTCAGGACAAGAAAAAGCTCCTCCGCTTCGAACGATACGCTTATTAGCTGTCGGCGATCCACCTTCGTTTCGGCAAGAAATACGTGATGGAGTTCGTTATGAAGTTGCACCTCCAAAGGGAAGTGTGCCACCTGTTAAAGTGGAGGTTTCAGCTGTTAATGGTGAGGGAGTGGAGCAGAAAAGTGAGTATGAACTCAAAAATGCGGCGAAGCCGGGGCTTCGCCTTAAGTTGAATCAGATTTCGACTCGTTTGTCTGTTCCAGATGTTGAGCTGAATATTCGTCTCATCGAGGAGGGGAGAAGCTGGCATCATTTGAGGTTACCCGAAGGAGGTGATTTTTTAGTGGTCCTCTGGCGGGATCCAAAAGTTAAAAATTGGAGTAAGGCTCGTTCTATTTTGGTGAAAGACGGGGGCCCAGACTTTCAGGCGGGAGATTTACGTTGTATTAATGTTAGTCCAGCGGATCTTGGTTTTATGTTTGGAGAGAAGGATAGATTTGAAGTTGCGGGTGGTCAGACCGTGTTCAAGTCATTGGGAATTTCGGAGGGAATTCCTACTCGCGTTATGTATCAGGGGCCGAAGGGGCGTTGGCAGCGACTTTGGTCAAGTGCTTTGGTTCAGAATCGGGGTGAACGTAGCACGGTGGTCGTTTATTTTGCGGATGGAAAAAAACCGAGGAAGCCTGTTAAGTTGATTACTTTGCGTGATCGGGCATTGCCTTTTCCTCGAGCAAAGTGATTTTACCACTGTTCGTCGTTTGTTGATTTACCAGCCGGTAAAGCCTCCTATTTGAGGCGGAGGGATGGCTTCTACTCGTTCGACCTTGAGGACGGGAGTGTGTCCATCCGCGAGGGTTTCATATTGGAGGGTTCCTCCCACTCGGACCCAGGAGCGCTCTGCAAAAACGGGAGGACGATTTTTGAATTCAATGGGAAAGGCTAAGACCATTGCATCGGCTGCACAACAGGTCATGAGGGTGCGATAGAGGCGGAGTCGGTTTTGGCTCTCATTGTTTTCGAGTTCGGCAACAACTTGTCCTTCGGTCTCGATTTGGACTTCGCCAAAAACTTCCATCATGGATTCGTCACCTGCCGAAAAGAAAATTTGGCTGTGAGGCAACTGGTAGCGACCATCGTCATTCTTGGGAGTGGATTCTTCTAACATTTCGCGTGTGAAAGGGGGGAGCTTGTAGGCCGAAGAATCAATCTGGTTGTTGTAGAGACCTTTGCGAGCTAGGAGATCGAGGGAGTACCCTGCCGAGGTGTCGGTGGCAAGAGTTGCGGTGAGGGGGACGACCATGAGGAAGAGAACAACGAGAGGGTTTTGGTCGTGGTGATCGTGGTCGCCTTCACAGTGTTCATGACCGCAATCTGATTTTTGGCGAAGAGTCAGAAGAACAAAGAGTCCCAGAACGATCATACCAAAACCGCCTAAAAGAGTGATGGTGTGAAATCTGGTTGCTAAAAATTCGCCCATTCTGCCATTGCCATAAAGCCAGACAATGACTCCTCCCCAGAAGAGGGTTGCAAGGGCAGGGACGATGCTTTGAAGCCGTTTCATTGTGGTGGTTAATCTTGCCAATGAAAGGCCACTTGGCAAGGGTTGCTATCCAGAGTTGCGCTAGTGGGTATTCTAGCGTGAACTCTTCTGTGATGAATTCCGAACGGGAGGTTTTTGTTTCGATGCGCAATGTGCACCAGCGCTTCGGTGACAACCATGTTTTGAGAGGAGTGGATTTGGATATTTATCGAGGGGAGACGGTTGCTTTACTGGGTGGTTCAGGGGGAGGAAAGAGTGTTCTGATGAAGCATATTTGTGGTTTGTTATGCCCGCTAGAAGGATCGGTGGTGGTTGATGG
>CAZUEC010000153.1:0-5740 GCA_964618865.1 uncultured Roseibacillus sp.
TCAAGAAATTCTCTCTCGGCGATAAACGAACGAACTTTTGGAAAACGGTCTAATCGTTTCCTTTTGAATGGGTAAGAGTTCACCTTTGGCGATGATTAGGGTGGAACTGAATGGCGATATTTTTTTTTACAAATGCCTCGGCCTTGTAATCGCGATGACCATACCTAGTAGTGCTTTCTTTTGGAAACAGGTTCGACGGATTGACAAGGGGGGAGGATTTGTCTCAATTAGTTGAGTCAAGAGAGGAGGCGGAGATGGTTCCGCAGATCTCTTGGCTCAGCACACACAATTCAAATCGTGTATTCGAATCAGGATTATCTCAGTCAATTATTAGTGGAAGCGGGAGTGATTTCTGCGGAAGCGGTCGAAGAAGTAAAACTCTCGGGTTCTGCCGAAGTGGTGGATCGTCTCCTTATGGATGGCTCTCTGGAGGAGGCTCAAGTGACGGCCGTGATTGCTCAAAATGCTTCTATGGAGGTGGTCGATCTTTCCGAGTTCGAAGTTCCTAAGGAGGTTGCGGAGCAGATGACTTCCGATGTGGCGAAGCGGTTTCAGGCCGTTCCGGTGCACGATGATGGTTCTCAGTTGATGGTGGCGATTGCGGATGGGCTTAATTTTGAGGTTCTCGATAGTTTGCCCCATGCAATCGGGCGCGAAGTGAATCCGGTGGTAGCGAATCTTTCTGATATTAAGCGACTCTTGGTTGATGTTTATCGCGTTGGGGGAGCTGATGAAGATGATATTCCTGAGTTTGAGGTCATGACCATGGAGGGTGTTGAGGAGGTCAGTGAAGAGGATGCGCCTATTGTGCGTATTGTGACTTCGACTTTGATGAATGCCTTTAAGATGAAGGCTTCCGATATTCATATTGAACCTTTGGAGACTACTCTGCGGGTGCGTTTCCGGGTAGATGGCAAGTTGATTGAGGTGGAGAATCACCCTAAGAAGTTACTCCCTGCGGTGGTTGCGCGTTTGAAGGTGATGTCTGGGGCGATGAGTATCGCTGAGAAGCGATTGCCACAGGATGGTCGTATTCAGATGCGGATTGCGGGGAAGTCGGTTGATCTTCGAGTTTCGACTGTGCCGTCGAATCATGGTGAGAGTGTGGTGATGCGGATTTTGGATAAGTCGGCTTTGACTTTGGGTCTGCCTCAGTTGGGTTTTCTCTCTGATGATGAGTCTGTCTTTAAGGAAATGCTGGCTTTGCCGGATGGGATTCTTTTGGTTACTGGGCCAACTGGTTCGGGGAAGACGACTACGCTTTATGCCTGTTTGAATGAGCTCAATCGACCAGATAAGAAGATCATTACGGTCGAGGATCCGGTCGAGTATCAGCTGGGAGGAATCAATCAGGTGATGGTGAAGACTGACATTGGAATGACCTTTGCGGCGGCGTTGCGCTCTATGCTTCGACAGGCGCCGAACATTATCATGGTGGGTGAGATTCGAGATAAGGAGACTGCGACGATCGCGATGAACGCTTCTTTGACTGGTCACTTGGTATTCTCCACACTTCACACCAACGATGCTACGAGTGCGGTTGCTCGTTTGGCAGATATGGGGATTAAGCGTTTCTTGATTGCTTCGGCTGTGCGTGCTGTTTTGGCGCAGCGGCTTGTTCGTTATTTATGTCCCGATTGTAAGGCTCCTGTGCCGTTGACTGAGCGGGAAGCTCGGATTTTGGGAGTGGATCCGGAGAAGGCGTCTTCCCCAAATATTCTGGGAGCGATTGGTTGTGAGAAGTGTCGAGGTGGGGGTTATAAAGGCCGTCGTGGTATTTTCGAGATTTTTAAGGTAGATGATGAGGTGCGCAATATGATCAATGATGATTTAAGTAGCCCCGAATTGCGTAAACGAGCGCGAGAGTTGGGAATGCGTACGATGCGAGAGGATGGGGTTCGAAAAGTCTTGGGAGGGATGACTTCGGCAGAAGAGGTGATTCGGGTCACGATGGCGGACGAGAACTAAGAAGTAATTTATACGAACACTAGGACATGGATAACAATCAAGTGATCGAGCTTTTTCAAAACCGAGGCATGTTAGAGCCTGGTTTAAAGGAAGAGTTGAAGAGCCAATTGGAGAGCAGTGGTAAGGAAGTGGGCGAGTTGCTCTCGGACTATCAGGTGTTAGGCAGTAAGGAAGATGTTTGGCCCATCATTGCTCAGGAATTGGGGTCTGAAATTTTCGATCTCAGTGCTTATGTTCCCCCTCGCCAGGTGCTATCAATGGTGCCTGCGGGATTGGCTCGTTTACATGGAGCTTTGCCGCTTTTAGTAGATGAGAATGGTTTGACGGTTGCGCTTGTGGATCCTTTTAATCCGCAAACTTTGGAAGATTTGCGTTTTGCCTTGGGGCAATCGGTCAATCAAGTCATTGCTCCGACAGACCTCATCGAAGCTAAGATTGAATCTCTCTATGCGGGCGATCAATCGGAAGCGATGTCCGAAATTCTAGGTCAGTTAGATGCGGAATTTAAAGGTAAGTCGGAGAGCGAAATGGAGGACGAGGCTAATGCTGCGCCGATCATTCGTTATGTTGATTTGGTCCTTTATCAGGCGATTCGAGAAAAAGCTTCTGATATTCATTTCGAGCCTTTTGAAGGTGATTTTCAAATTCGTTATCGAGTGGATGGTGCTCTCTACGCTATGGATCCGCCTCCGGCTCACTTAGCTCTTTCGATTATTTCGCGGGTGAAGGTGATGGCTAATCTTAATATTGCCGAAAAACGAGTTCCGCAAGATGGTCGGATTGTTAAAAAAGTGGGTGATCACCATGTGGATATGCGGGTTTCTTCATTGCCGACGACACACGGGGAGAGTGTGGTGCTTCGGGTTTTGGATAGTTCTTCTGTTAATCTTGATCTTGATGCGCTGAGTCTTCCGGAGGATGTGGATTCGTATATTCGTGAGACGATTGAAAAGCCGAATGGGATTTTCGTTGTTACAGGACCGACTGGAGCGGGAAAGACGACGACGCTCTATGCTGCTTTGCGTGAGATTAATCGCATTGATACCAAGCTTCTTACTGCTGAAGATCCAGTAGAATACGATGTTGATGGCATTATTCAGATTCCGGTCAATGAGGCGATTGATCTGACTTTTGCGCGTGTTTTGCGTGCGTTTTTGCGACAGGACCCCGATAAGATTTTGGTGGGTGAGATTCGAGATTTGGAGACTGCCCAAATTGCGATTCAGGCTTCTCTAACTGGGCATTTGGTTCTTTCCACTCTCCACACTAATGATGCGGCAGGCGCGATTACGCGACTCATTGATATGGGGACAGAGCCTTTTTTGGTGGCGGCTTCTTTGGAAGGGGTGCTGGCCCAGCGTCTTGTGCGTCGGATTTGCTCGGAGTGTCTTGCTGATTATGAGCCTAATGAAGCGACAATTTCACAGCTTGGTCTTTCTGCTAATGAGTTAGGAGACAAGCGGTTTTATACTGGTACCGGTTGCGATAAGTGCAATGGGACTGGTTATCGTGGTCGACGCGGGTTGTTCGAGCTTCTTGATATGTCTGATCCCATTAAAGAGCTGGTGACTGAAAGGGCGCCTTCGGTGGTGATTAAGCACAAGGCCATCGAACTAGGGATGAATACCTTGCGTGAGGACGGCTTACGTAATATTTATGATGGGACGACGACCATTGAGGAAGTTCTTAAGTACACTTAATAGAAAATATTGACAAATTCTTGCACTGGCGGCTTGCACCACCCCCAGCTCTCAAGATAAACATTAAATAAGACACGACATGGCAAATTTCCAGTATATCGCGCTCGATGCTTCGGGCAAGGAACACGAGGGCGCAGTGGAAGCTGGCAGTCGTGAGGACGCAATTCAGCAGCTTCAGGGGCAAGGCCTTTATCCTACGAAAGTGGGCGAAGCTGGCAAGAAAGCGAAGGGGGGGAAGAAGGGTGGCGCTAAGGCTGCGACAGCGAAAAAGAGTAAGAGTGGCAAGGGTGGAGTTGGTGGTAAGCTGAAGCCTAAGGTGTTGATGATTTTTACCCGTCAGTTGGCGACTCTGATTGATTCGGGTTTACCTCTTCTTCGCGGTTTGAATGTTTTGGCCAAACAGGAGCCCAATCCTGTTCTTAAAGGGACGATCACTTCTTTGGCGGATTCGGTGCAAGGTGGCTCTACTTTTTCTGAGAGCCTTTCTCAGCATCCTCGGATTTTCAACAAGCTCTACGTCAATATGGTCAAGGCTGGTGAATTGGGCGGGGTTTTGGAAGTTGTTCTGAATCGTTTGGCTGAATACCAGGAGAAAGCTCAGAAGCTAAAAAATAAGATTGTTTCGGCGATGGTTTATCCGGTGATCGTGATGTGTATCGCGGTCTTTATTTTGACTTTTTTGATGATTTTCATCGTGCCGAAGTTTAAGGAGATGTTCCGCGATTTGAACGTGGAGTTGCCTTTAATTTCCAAGATTGTCTTCAATGCTTCTGGTTTTTTGATGACGACGACGGTGGCCTTTATTCCCAATGTCGTTTGGTTGCTGTTACTCTTTGTGCTGATTTATATTGGCTTCAATTCATGGGGCAATACCAAGGGAGGGCGGAAGACGATCGATAATTTTAAGCTCAATGCTCCTCTTTTTGGAGATATTCAGCGGAAAAGTGCGATTGCTCGTTTTGCACGAACGTTGGGAACTTTGGTGACTTCTGGAGTTCCGATTTTGCAGGCTTTGAATATTACGAAGGAGACTTCGGGTAATGTCGTTGTTTCTGATGCTATCGAGAAGGTTTATGATTCGGTGAAGGAGGGGGAGTCGATTGTGAGTCCCATGCAGGCAAGTAGCAGTGTTTTCCCTTCGATGGTGATCAGTATGGTCGATGTGGGGGAGGAGACTGGTCAGTTGCCGGAGATGCTTTTGAAGATAGCAGACGTTTATGATGACGAAGTGGATAATTCGGTCACTGCGTTGACCTCTATTCTTGAGCCGATCATGATTGTCTTTCTGGCCGTTGTTGTGGGGGGGATTGTCTTTGCGCTCTTCCTGCCTTTGATGAAGGTGATTTCCGAGCTACAACAGTAAGGGTTTCGGAGTTGATTCTACAAGTTTTATGAAGTTGTCTTATAGGTCTAGGTCTATCCTTCCGCGGCATTCGGGTTTTACCTTAGTGGAGGTGTTGGTTGTGATTGCGATCATCGTGGTCCTCATTGCGTTGACTGCGGGTATTGGTCAGTGGGCTCAGTTAGAATCTCAGAAGCGTAAGGCTGCGGTCCAAGTCAAACTGTTTGAGCGCGCACTTGAGGAATACAACATTGATAACGGGGAGTTTCCTCCCGGTGATGGTTCGAATCGAAGCTCTGCTCAGCTTTTCATTTTTCTTTATGAGAATGGCATCGTGAATAATACCAAGGTCTACATGCCTGAGCTCGATCCTGATAATAGTGACCAGTTTAAGCGCATCGATAACGATGGGATTATTCTCGATCCTTTTAAGCATAAAAAACCATACTTCTATCTTCGAGGAATCGATGCGAATGGGCAACAAAATGAGTCTGCCTTTAATCCTGATTTCGATCTTTGGTCTCTTGGCCCGAATGGGAAAGGTCGGAGTGATGGTGGTAATTCTGATGAAGAATTAGACGACGATATTACGAACTACTGAAATCTGGAGAACTGAAATTAGGAGAATTCGTAGAATGTCTGGAGAGTTCTTATCTCATCATTTCAGCAATCTTATCTGGTAAGCGGTCTAGACCATTTTTCAAAAGTCTATTCGTCTATCGAGTTTTTT
>CAZUEC010000154.1:0-4015 GCA_964618865.1 uncultured Roseibacillus sp.
TGAGTTGCTTCGGATCCTTGGCTGACGCTTTGGCAATTTGGGCCGAAGTAGGCGATGATTTCAAATTTTTCACTTTTGAGAGCCTGTTGGATGAGGTCTTCGGCAGAGAGGCAAAGGCGACCGGACTGTTCGCCGAGTTCGAAGGAGATTCCGGCTTGACCATGCCAGCTTCGATAGACGAGGGCGGTGCATGCGAGTCGATGCGCTTGCCGGAAGTCGAAGGCAAAGTCGTAGAGCTTCCCGACGTGAGTGAGCGCTCTTTCGGCGGCACATTCTCGAATGGAGGCTCCTAATTTGGCTCGGAGTACTAAAAAGGCATCGACAGAGAGGGTGTCTTTGAGTGTTCGTAAACGAACGCCATCTTTTCTGGCTTCGACGACTTCCCCTTGGTCATTGCCGAGTTTTCCCACAAAGAGGGCGGCATGGGGCCAGAAACCGGGAAGAAAGAGGTTGGTTAGGGCGTCTTGGTGGCGTGTGATGAGGATGTCTCCTGGCTCTAGGAGTTCGATGGCGGTTTCACAGGGTTTGCCGTCTACGCGTTTGGGCTGGCGTTTGAGTCCGGTTGTGGGATCGCGAAGTTCGGAGATGGTGCGGCCTCCAAATTCGAAGAGTTGAAACATGGTTTGTTCGAAGGTGGTGCGATGTCGTCTGCGAAAAGAGTGGAGACGATAGCGGAAGCGATGTTTCCAATAGTTTCGTCGTCGCGTTTCCATAAATGGTTCTTCTGCAATAAGAAGAGTGATGATTTCCCCGAGTTCTGGATCTTGTTGAAGTTTGTGAATTTCGGTTCGGTTTCGATCGTAGAATTGCCAGGCTTCATGGAATTTCCACATTCTGCGAACAGAGCTCTGTAAGCGGTACACTTCGGTGAACGCTTTGCGGGGAATTCCAAAGCGAGGTTCGGCTTCATCAAGCTTGCATCGGACTACTTTACGGCCTTCTGCGATTCCGATCATGAAGAGGCCGCTGCGCACTAGGTAGCATGCTGCGGTGAAGCCTAGGACGAAGACTTTGAGTTGTTCGGGGCGTTCGAGTGCTTCTCCTTGATTTACCCAGGGTTCCATACGAGCAACGACTCCTCGCAGGGCTGTTCGAACTTCGAGATATTGGGCGAAGACTTCTCGCAGTCTCTCATCTTCATCGGGTAAGTAATAACCTCGTTCTTGAGCGGAAGCGGCGTCTTTGATCTCTTGCTTCAAGTTGGCTCGGCGAGGGATAACTGGAACGACTGCTAGTAAGGTGTCGCGGCTGCTTTCGATTTCGTGAACGAGGATGGAGGACATTCGATTCGATGAGTCTGAAAAAGAATGATGTTAGAGAGTAGCGGAAAAGAGTTTTCTATTTGGCGATCAAATCGTAGCCACGCTGGTCGGTGATGGTTGCTTCGGTGAACTCACCGACGGGGAGATCGAGAGGGACGAAGACGCGTCCGTCGATGTCGGGGGCGTCCCACATGCTACGGGCGATGCCTTCTTCTTCTACGAGGACTTTGATTTCTTTGTTGAGCTGCTTGTCATTTACTTTTTGAGCAATCTTGTCGATGGCGCTGGTTAGCTCGCGGTGACGTTTTTTGATGGTCATGTGGTGAAGGTGGCCATCGTGTTTATGAGCGCGAGTGCCTTCTTCTTTCGAGTATTGGAAAATACCACAACGTTCAAATTGGAAGGTTTCGATAAATTCTAAGAGCTCATCGTGATCAGCTTGGGTCTCGTTGGGAAATCCGGTGATGAAGGTGGTGCGGATGGCGAGATCGGGAATGCCGTCGCGCATTCTTTGCAAGAGGTCGCGAATGTATTGACCGTTAGTTTTACGGTTCATGAGTTGCAGCATATGGTCGCTGATGTGCTGTAGTGGGATATCGACATAGCGGGCAACTTTCTCGCATTCGGCGATGGTTTGAATCAGTTCGTCGGACCAGTGAGCAGGGTGGGTGTAGAGAATGCGGATCCAGAAGTCGCCTTCGAGGTCGTTAAGAGCTCGCAGAAGAGAGGCCAGAGAGTCCCCACGAGAGGAGTCCACTCCGGAGGTGGGATTGGGGCGTTTACCGTCCCAGAGGTCCATTCCGAAGTAGGTGGTATCTTGGGAGATGAGGTTGATTTCTTTCACTCCGCTGGCAATGAGTCCTTGGGCTTCCTTTACGACTGAGTCTTGAGTACGGGAGCGGTGTTGCCCTCGAATCTTGGGGATGATGCAGAAGGAGCAAGTATGATTGCATCCTTCTGCGATTTTTAAATATGCCATGTGGTTTGGCGTTAGACGGAAGCGGGGGGTCTTGTAGTCGGGGATGTAACGTGACTTGGCGGTGACGGTGTCGATGCTGGCTTCGTCTTCGTCTTTTTCGAGGGCTTGGCGGACGATGGCAGTTACATTTTCGATTTGGTCGAGACCGATGAAGGCATCGACTTCGGGCATGAGGCCAGGAAGCTCTTTTTGAAAACGCTGGGATAGGCAGCCTGCAACAAGAATTTTTTGTTTTTGGCGGGCGGGGTCTTTGGCGCGGTCGTTCACGGCATCGATGATGGTGCCGACGGACTCGTCTTTTGCGACATCGATGAAGGAGCAGGTGTTGATGATGAGGGCATCCGCAAGTTCAGGGTCGGGGATGAGAGTCATGCCGTCATTGCGGAGATGACCGAGCATGATTTCGGAGTCGATGAGGTTCTTAGCACAACCGAGTGAGATGAGACCGATTTGAGTAGGCATGTTCGTTGAGGGGGGAGCTTAACCGTAGATGGGCTGAGAGAAACGTAGATTTTTGAAGAAAAACTGAAGATTCACAATGAGGCTTCGTTTAATAAGAAAGTTGAGAGTTTTTGGAGGGATGCTTGTTGGTATAGTTGTGAGTGCGGGGCCGAATTTTGGGCAAGATGCGGCAGTCAGTGGTTCTTCTTCAAAAAGTGAGGATCCGTTTGCAGATGAAGGAAGGTACTCTCAATTGACAGAGATTGCTTCCAAGCGTGCGGAGCAGAAAACGGCGGGAGTTGAGGTTTGAATCGAGATATTTGATGTTCCCACACTTCGTATGATTCAGCTTCTTGATGAGAAAGTGAGTGCGGAACAACTTCGGAAAGATGTTTTGGAGTTGATGGTGAAAGAGGAAGGTCAAGTTGTCGAAACTGTTTTGGTTCGTACTGAAGCGGGGCTTTCCGCGACGGTGGAAGCAATATGCGAGACGATTTATGCTACTGAATATGAGCCTTCTGGAGGGCTTTCAAATTTGAGAAAAATGAAAGCAGAGGCGAAAGCGGTGGTTGAAGAAGGATCGAGTGATGAAAAGCTGAGTTCTTCAGAGACTTTTGTGGATCAGCATGCTGGTGATGCGATTCCTTCTGCGTTTGAGACACGAAATGTGGGAACGGTCATAGAGGTTTTGGTCAAATCGGTGAAGGAGGAGAAGGGAGTGTGGGATGTTTCTTTGTCTCCAGAGATCGTTACTTTTGCCGGTGAACAAAGTTGGATGGGGGGAGCAGTGAAAATGCCGATTTTCACCTGCTGGAGAACGAATCAGTCTTTTCGAATGTTAGATGGAGAGTGGATGTTAGCGAGTACTTGTGCGATTGGGGATTTAAAGAACGGAACAGATCCCAGTCACAAAAGACTTATGTTTTTAAAAGTCGAGCAGATCAGGTAGAGAGATGCTCTCATTTGCTCAAAGAAAAAAGCGACATTTGAGATGAAAATCAAATGCCGCTTTTTTTAAGATTGAAGTGAATAGAGCTTAGAAAGCTCGCAGTAAATTTCGGGTGCCTAGGACATTACCTACGCTTCGGCGAACGTCCCCAAGGGTGTCGACTGCGTTTTCACGTTTAATGGATTCGGTCGCTACATTGTCACGTTGAATGAAATTTTGTTTTCCGGATTGTTTGAATTCGGCATCGGAGATAAGTCCATCGCCATTAAGGTCTGCCACTGAAGCGTTTTGCACGGAAGAGCAACTTGCTAAGATTGAGATTAGTGGGGCAATCAGAATTAGTTTTTTCATGGTGTGTTTGGTTTATGGTTGTTTGTTGTTGTA
>CAZUEC010000154.1:4115-5681 GCA_964618865.1 uncultured Roseibacillus sp.
CCTCCTCGTCCGAGACCAGCACCTCGACCGAAGGTATTCAAGGTTTGATCGAAGATTTGCCCGGTAGGATTTGGGGTGGGAGTGACGGGTGCTTGGCGTTCCGCTTGCTCAACATCCACTTGAGGAACCAGAGGTCCGACCCCTGGGGTGCAAGAGGCTAAGCCTACAAGAGCCAATGCTGCGAATAGTGATGAGAAAATCGTCATGAAGTGATTTTGGGTAGCCGACATAGGTCGATATATTAAGTCAAAAAAGTAGAGGGTTTCAATGATCCATTTTTACAAATTAGAAGCGTCTTACAAGGGTGTCTTTTTCAAAGCGTTTTCTTTTTTCAGGGTAATCCAAGGTGTAATGGATGCCGCGGGATTCTTTGCGGCGAATGGCACAGTCGATGATCAGAGAGGCGCAGGCGACGAGGTTACGAAGTTCGAGAATATCGGGGTTGACGCGATGCCCCCAATAGAATTCTCGCACTTCTTTTTTGAGGTTACGGAGGCGGGTAGCGGCTCGGCGAAGGCGGTTGTCGGTGCGGACAATGGAGACATAGTCTTGCATGGTACGACGGAGCTCGTCCCAATTGTGGTATATGTTGACGAGTTCGTCGGGAGGGGCGGTATCTCCATATTCCCATTCTGGAATATCGGGGGCGGGGAGGGTGTCTTTGCCTGGAGGGTAGAGGCGAAGGATTTCGGCGAGTGCGCGTCGGGCCATGACGTTGCCTTCTAACAAGCTGTTAGAGGCAAGGCGGTTGGCTCCATGGAGACCGGTGCAGGCGGCTTCGCCGATTGCAAAAAGTCCTCGAATGGTGGTCTTGCCTTCGATGTCAGTTTGGACTCCTCCACATTGGTAGTGGGCGGCGGGAACGACTGGGATAGGTTCCTTGGTGGCGTCATGTCCATATTCTAACAAGGTTTGATGGATGAAGGGGAAGCGTTCAGTGAAGTGTTCGCCGAGAGATTTGACATCGAGATAGACGCAGGGAGCACCGGTTTTTTTGAGTTCGTGGTCAATGGCGCGGGCGATGATATCGCGAGGGGCGAGGGAGCCGCGCTGATCGTGGTCTTTTACGAATTCATGACCTTCGGCATTAATTAGAAGTGCTCCTTCGCCGCGGACTGCTTCTGAGACTAGAAAGGAACGAGCCTCGGGGCCGGTTGCTCCGGGGTTGTAGAAGCAGGTGGGATGAAATTGAACGAACTCCATATTAGCAATGGTGGCTCCGGCTCGCCAGGCCATGGCGAGGCCGTCACCGGTAGCGGAGTCGGGGTTGGTGGTGTAGAGGTAAGTTTTGCCACAGCCACCGGTGGCAAGGACGACGCGATTTGAGCGGAAAATTTTGACTTCTTTGGTCTTGGTGTCGAGGACGTAGGCTCCGAGGACTCGGTCTTCGGTTGCGGAGCCGAGTCTGGCGGTGGTGACGAGGTCGATGGCGAAATGGTCTTCGAGGAGGGTGAGGAGTCTTGCGAGCGGTCTCGATAAGGGACTCTGCGATTTCTCGACCGGTAGTGTCCTTGGCGTGGAGGATACGGCGTGCGGAGTGGCCGCCTTCTTTGCCGAGCGAGTAGC
>CAZUEC010000155.1:0-5637 GCA_964618865.1 uncultured Roseibacillus sp.
TTTTAGGGCCGCCTTTCCGCCTCCACCAAGTAGGTTTCCGAGTCCACCCATGCCGCCGCCGTCTTCGCCGCCCATGGCTTCCATTTGTTGCATCATTTGTTTCATTTTGGATTTGGAGCCCATCATTTTTTGCATTTGGCCGAATTGTTTGATGAGTTGGTTGACTTCGATGAGGGTGCGACCGCTGCCTTTGGCGATGCGTTTGCGGCGGGTGCCTTTGATGATTTGGGGGCGACGGCGTTCTTTCGGGGTCATGGAGAGGACGATGGCTTCCATGTGTTTGATGCGTTTGTCGTCGAGTGCTCCGCTGGGGAGTTGTTTTTTGATTTTGTTGCCGCCTGGGATCATGTCAAGGATGCCTTCGAGAGGGCCCAAGTTTTGGAACATTTTCATTTGTTTGAGGAAGTCTTCGAAGTCGAATTTGCCTTTGGCTAGGCGTTTTGCGGCTTTTTCGGCTTCCTTTTGGTCGATTTTTTCGGAGATGTTTTCGACCATGCTTACGACGTCTCCCATGCCGAGGATGCGGTCGGCCATGCGTTCGGGATGGAATTCGGCGAGGTTTTCGAGTTTTTCACCTTCGCCAATGTATTTGATGGGTTTGCCAGTGACTTGGCGCATGGAGAGGGCGGCGCCACCGCGGGCGTCGCCATCGAGTTTGGTGAGGATGATTCCGGTGATGCCGACTGCGTCGTCAAAGTGTTGAGCGACGGAGACGGCTTGTTGGCCGGTGGCGGCGTCGGCGACGAGGAGGGTTTCTTTAGGTTTAACGAATTTGTGGAGCTTTTTGAGCTCTTCGACGAGGGTGTTGTCGATTTCCTGACGGCCTGCGGTGTCGAAGATGACGATGGAGGCTTCGCGGGCGGCGTCGGATTTGAGGGCTTGTTTGGCGACTTTTACGAGGTCTTTTTCGCCGGGAGAGGGGGTGAAGACGGGGACTTGGGCTTGTTCTCCGAGGAGGGCTAATTGTTCGATGGCTGCGGGTCGGTAGAGGTCGCAGGCGACGAGGAGGGGTTTGCGGCCTTCTTTTTTGAGACGGCGGGCGAGTTTGGCGGCGGTGGTGGTTTTACCGGCTCCATTGAGGCCACAGAGTAGAATGTGAGCGGGGGGATTGAGGTTGATGGGGGCTTGGTCGCCACCGAGGAGGAGGGTGAGTTCGTCGCGGAAGATTTTAACGATTTGTTCTCCGGGTTTGACGGATTTGAGGACGTCTTCTCCTTGGGCTTTGGAGCGTACGGTTTCGATGAAGGCTTTGGCAACGGAGAATTCTACGTCTGCTTCGAGGAGGGCGAGGCGGATTTCGCGCAGGGCATCGAAGATGTTTTCTTCGGTGATTTTGCCTGTTCCGGTGAGGTTGCGAAACGATTTGTCGAGGGCGTCGGAAAGGTTGGAAAACATGATTTCGGGAGAGGGTGGAGGGAGAAGGGCTCTTTTTCAAGGGCGGAGAATCTGTATTAACTGGAGGGGTGATTATTTTTGGCTTTGCTTGGGTGGGTTGCTGAGGGCATCATCGCAAAGTTCGCCTATTTTCTAGTTTGAAGAAAACTGTATTATGAGAGTTGCTATTGCGCGGCTTGTGATTCTGCTGATTGTGTTTTGTCTAGCCTTTGGAGGGATGACTATGTGGCGCAAATGGCAGGATGATCAAGGTTTGCCTGGTTTTCTCCGTTCTCAGCAAGATGAGATGTTGGAGACGGGGAAGGGTCAGTTTCGGCCTGAGGAGTATACTTTGCCGGATTTTCCTCCTTTGGATTTGAAGGATGTGGAGTTGTTGTCGCGGTTGAATTCTGAGTCTACGCGGTTGGTGAGTGGGGTGGTGCCTTCGGTGGTGAGTATTGATACTGTTGGTGAGCGTCGGGAGCGGCTGAATTATTTGGGAAGAACGTACGAGCGAACTTGGAAGTCGACTGGGATTGGGAGTGGGGTGATTGTGACTCCTGAAGGGCATGTTGTTACGAATGAGCATGTGATTGAGGGGACTTTGGGCATTAAGGTGACTTTGCATGATGGTCGGATTTTTTCCGCTCGTTTGATTGGGAAGGATGCGACTTTGGATGTTGCGGTGTTGCGGATTGAGGGGGAGGGGCCTTTTGAGGCGTTGAGTTTTGGGAATTCGGATGAGGTGAGTACTGGGGAAATGGTTTTTGCGGTTGGGAATCCTTTCGGTTTGGGTGAGACGGTGACTCAGGGGATCATTTCTGCGAAAGAGCGTTCTATTTCGGATCGGCAGCGTGATCTTTTTCAGACTGATGCGGCGATTAATCCTGGGAATTCGGGGGGACCGTTGGTGAATTATTTGGGTGAGATTATTGGGATCAATGTTGCGATTTATTCTCCCGATACTGAGAATAAGGGGTTTGCGGGGGTTGGATTTTCTATTCCTTCTAATGATGTGCGCGATAGTTTTGCGCAGATTCTGGAGCGGGGTCGCCCGGTGCGGGGATTTTTGGGGATGAATGGACGGGATTTGAGTTCGCGTGTTCGTTTTGAGTTGGACTATCCGCGAGGAAATGGGGTGGCGATTGAGATGGTGGTGACGGGGGGGCCTGCTGAGGGGGCTGGTTTGTTGGCAAATGATATTATCCAGAGTTATAATGGGCAAGAGCTTCGGAGTCTCACTCAGTTCATTACGATGATTCAACGAACTAAGGTGGGAGAAAAGGTGGAGTTAGAAGTGTGGCGGGATAAGAAGCAGATGACCTTCCGTCCGAGAATTGTTGATTATGATGAGTGGAGTCGAGCGGCTGAGGGGAGCCAGAAGAATGAGCCTTTGGCTGATGATAAGGTGGTGTTGGAAAAAATAGGAATGGGGGTTCGGGGGCTTACGGTTTTGGAGCGAATGAGTGGAGCGGAGGGTGTTTATGTGGCGAAGGTTCTCGAACAATCGATAGGAGCTAATTCTGGAATGGTGGCGGGGGATATTGTTTATTCAATTAATGGTCGTAGGGTGACGGTTCCCAATGATTTTTTGGCTCGGTTAGCGGCTTCGGCGGCGGTACAAGAAACGCGTTTACTTGTGCGACGGGAGGGTAAAGAGGTGACGGTGATGTTGCCTCTGGCGGTGGAACGTTAGTTATTTCTTTTTGGTGGAAAGCTCTTCAATGCGTTGGATGAGTTCGTGAGCGAGATGAGTTTTGGTGCCTTTTGGAATGGGGATGAGGCGGTTAGGGTAGACGAGGGTGACTTCGTTTTCTGAGGAATCAAAGCCGATGTCTTTTCGGCTGACATCGTTGGCGATGATGAGGTCACAGCCTTTTCGTTCCAGTTTTGAGAGGGCGTTTTCTTCTAGGTTTTCGGTTTCGGCGGCGAAGCCGACAAGAGTTCCGGTGAAGTTGAATCTGGTGCGAGCGGAGGCGAGAATATCGGGAGTGCGGACGAGTTCTAAGGTTATGTTTTCTCCGGATTTTTTGAGTTTTTGATTGGCGATTTCAAGGGGGCGGTAATCGGCTACAGCGGCGGCAAAGATGGCGATGTCGGTTTGGCTGATCCAATGTTCTACTGCTTGTTGCATGTCGGCAGCGGATTCGATTGGGATGAAGTCGATGCCGTCGGGGACGTCGATGATAGTGGGACCTGAGATGAGGATGACGCGATGTCCTCGCTCTTGAGCTGCTTGGGCGAGGGCGTATCCCATTTTGCCGGACGAGCGGTTGGTTAGATAGCGGACGGGGTCGATGGCCTCGCGGGTGGGGCCGGCGGTGATGAGGATGGTCATGATGATTTGAGAGAGCCCGAAAGGGTCGAGGCGATGGCGGTAAGGATGTCGTCTACGTCGGCGAGGCGGCCTACTCCTTGGTAGCCACAAGCGAGGTCTCCGTGAGCGGGTTCGACGAATTGGCAGCCGTCTTTTTTTAATTGGGCGATGTTTCTTTCGGTGGCGGGATGTTGCCACATTTTGCCGTTCATGGCGGGAGCTAGGAGGATGGGGGTTTCTCGAGGAAGGGCGAGATAAACAGAAGAAAGAGGATCGGGAGCGAGTCCGTTGGCAAAGTTTGCGAGGGTGTCGGCAGAAAGGGGTGCGGTGAGGAAGAGGTCTGCGTTGTCGGCGAGTGCGATGTGGCCTGGCTTCCAGGAGTCTTTCTCATCTTGAAGGGAGACGAGGACGGGGTTTTTGGAGAGTACTTGGAGGGTGAGGGGAGTGATGAATTCAGTGGCGGCTTTGGTCATCACGCAATGGACTTGGTGATTTTGTTTTACTAACTGAGAGGTCAGATCAGCGGCTTTATAGGCGGCAATGGATCCAGTGATTCCGAGTACGATGTTCATAGTTTTTATTCAGTTCTTTTGTCGTGAAGTGCGTAGTTTCTGGCTTAGGAGGAGGCTTTTGAAGAGGGTGTAGTCGGTTTCTTTGTCGGTGGAGAGGAGGCGGTAGGTGTAGCTGGGCCAGTGTGCGATTTCTTGACGAGCGTTCTTGAGGCGAAGGGCAATGACATCATCGGGATCGGTGTTTCGTCCTTTTAAACGGGTTTTGAGTTCTTCGTCAGTGGCGGGCATGACGAAGAGGTCAATCAGGTTGCGTTGAATGATTTCATTGGGATGAGCGCGGACTTTTTCGGCTCCTTGGACGTCGATGTCCATGACGACGTTTGTTCCTTGTTCTAAAAAAGTAAGGACTTCAGAAAGAAGGGTGCCGTAGTAATTGCGGTGCACTTCGGCGTGTTCGAGGAGGGCTTGGTTTTCGATTTCTTTTTGAAACTCTGGAATGGTGAGGAAGTAGTAATCGCGGCCACTGACTTCTCCTGGTCGTGGGGGTCGGGTGGTGCAGGAGATGGAGTAGTGGGCGAGTCCTTCGGTGGCGAGTCGGCGACAAAGGGTGGTTTTTCCGGAGCCAGAAGGTCCGGAAACGAGGTAGAGAATGCCAGAAGGAGTCATGAGTGAGCCAATTGCGGTCAGGAGAATTCTTTTTTGGACCAAGAAGCCACAAATGGATAGGCTTTTTGAGGATGACCTTGGTCTTGATTTGGGCAAAAGATGCCGCAATCCGCAGTGAGTTAGAGTGCTCTTTGGGTGGGGGGGCTTATGAAGTGGTTGTGGTAGAGGATGAGGGTGGGGCGATAGAGGCTTTGGAGACTTTGGCGATCGAGGTGGTTGTGATGGGGTTGGATTTGGAGGTGGTGCGGCGTTTGCAGGGGGATTTCCCAATGGTTCCGATGGTGGTGGTGGGAGAGGTGGGGGGGAGTAAGGAGGCGATCGAGGTGGTGCAGGCGGGTGCTTTTGATTTTCTGCCTGCGCCTGTTACGAGTGAGGAGTTGCGGAAAATTATTGCGGAGGCGGCGGCGAGTGTGAGTGATGAGGATTTTTTTGAAATGGGTTCGAGCCGGGCTGAGGAGGGTCAGTTGGTGGGGGTGAGCCGGGCGATGGTAAAAGTTTATCGTGATGTGGCTAAGCTGGCGGCTACTCCGGTGACGGTTTTGGTGAGGGGGGAGACTGGGACGGGAAAGGAGCTGGTGACGCGAGCTTTGTGGAGACATGGGCATCGGGCACACCGTCAGTTGGTGGTGGTGAATTGTGCGGCTATTCCTGAGAATCTTTTGGAGAGTGAGCTTTTTGGTTATGAGAAGGGGGCTTTTACGGGGGCGACGGTGAGTCGGAAGGGGAAGTTCGAGCAGGCAATTGGGGGGACTCTTTTTTTGGATGAAA
>CAZUEC010000156.1:0-5610 GCA_964618865.1 uncultured Roseibacillus sp.
CGATTAGGGTTTGGAGGAAGGGGGAACTAAAGTTAGCGTTGGTCATCGTTATTTCTACATGAAAGCTTTTCTCTCTCTTGTTTGGCCCTTTTTGATTGCTTCCTTAGGAGGGTTGCTCTTGGCTTTTTGTTTTGCGCCTTTTAATTGGGCTGATTTGGTTTGGGGCTCTTCGGTTTGTTTGTTGGCTGGGCTATGGTTGGGAGTGGGAGTGGGAGAGAAGAGACGGAAGCGGAAAGGGTTTCTTATTGGTTGGTTGGCTGGTTTTGTTTTCTGGGTGATTAACTTGAAGTGGTTGTATCAAGTTGCTGGGGGAGCTTATTTACTTTTGGCTTTTTACCTCGCTTTCTTTTTTGCCTTGTTTGGAATGTTTGCTTCGACAGTTGGAAATCCTTTTGGAAAGGCTGCAAGAGGGGGTGGAAAGTGGGAAGTGGCATTGCGTTCGTTGGGGTTCTCGGCTTTGAATGGAGTTTGGTGGTGTGGTTTGGAGTGGTTACGGGGTTTTCTTTTTACGGGCTTCGGGTGGAATGGATTGGGAGTGACTTTTCATAGTCGTTTGCCGTTGGCGCAAGGGGCGGAGTTGGTGGGGGTGACGGGGTTGGCTTTTTTGCCTATTTTTGTAGGAGGGGTGATTGTGCAGGTGGGGATGAGGTTGTGCAAAGGAGTGAAGGTGGGAAAGGTGGAACGGCATTGGGATTTCGCGGGGGCGGTTTTGTTTTTGATTGTTTGCTTTGGATATGGGGTGACTCGAATGGCGATGGTCAATCGAGCGCCAGGGGAGGAATTGCGAGTTTTGTTGGTGCAGTTGGATATTCCTCAAGTGGCTGGGCATGTGGAGTGGACTGCGAAGGAAGTTCATGCTGGTTATGAGGAGGAAACGCGGGAAGCGTTGGCTCGGATTGAGGCCAAAAATGAGGAGCTCATTGCGCAGGCGACTGCTACTGAAGGAGAGGTCAAGTTAGAATCGGTGGATTGGGTTGTTTGGCCCGAAATTGTCTTATATGGACCGCTGCTAGACGATGGTGGGGATCGGGTGGCGCTTTATGAACCTTCTACGGGGACGGTGAAGGCGATGCGTGATATTGGGGTGAGAACATTAATCGCGGGGGTTTGGGAATTAGAGGCAGAGCGTTTGGAAAACGGTTTACGACCGAAGGAGGATGGTCTGAGTTATAATGCTTTGTTGGCAGTGGATCCCGAGGGGGAGTTGGCGGTGCATCGTAAGCAGCATTTGGTTTTTTATGGGGAGTTCATTCCTTTTGTGGATTCGGTGGCTTGGTTGGGAAAGGTTTATGAGAAAGTGGCGGGAGTTGCTTGGGCAGGAAATTTAGGACGAGGAACAGGGTCGGAAGGTTTTACGCTTCCGGGAGCGGGAGGGGAAGTGAAGGTGATTCCTTCGATTTGTTTTGAGGATACGGTACCAAGGGTGACGAGAAAGTTTAGCAAGGAGGAGCGGGAGGTGATTGTGAACATTACCAATGATGGTTGGTTTGGGGAAAGTGAGGGTTCGCGACAGCACTTTCAGAATGCCCTTTTTCGGACGATTGAATTGCGAAGACCGATGATGCGTGCGGCTAATCGAGGGGTGACTGGGGTGGTTTCGGCTACGGGAAGTTTGGTGCATTATGGGACGGGAGAACGGCAAATTCTGGAGGATGAGCGGGGGCTTCCCTTTCAGCGTGGAAGTGTTTTTGGGAAGGTTCGTGTTTCCCGTGGAGGTGGTCCGACTCTTTATGCGCGGATGGGAGATTGGTTTGCGGTTCTTGGACTGGGGGTGGGGGTGATTTGGAGTCTTTTTAAGAGATTTGGTGGCAAGAAGGAGGAGGGCGTTGGGCAGGAGGCAGCTAAGCGATAATTTACTAGGATGGAGAAGGTTACGATACACGGTTGTGGTCTCGCGGGGGTTTTTCTTGGGTGGCGTCTCTGGCAACGAGGAATTAGCTTTCAGCATGTGGGGGAGGCTAAGAAAGGGGCTTCGAGAGTGGCGGCTGGGTTGGTGAATCCGGTGACGGGAAAGGGAATGAATGTGAGTTGGCGACTGGGGGAGTTCTTAGAAGAAATGAGGGAGTTTTATTTCGATACGGGGGCGATGTTAGGTCGATCTTATTTTAAGGAGGTTCCGGTGTTGCGAATCTTTGCAGATGAGAAAGAAAAAAAGAAGTTTCGGAGGAAGCAGGTTGAACTCGAGCCTTGGATTGGTGATGTCTACTCGGTGTTGGGCGATGTGCGAGAGGGGGATTTCGGTGGAGTAGAATGGTCGGGAGGAGGTTGGGTTGAGGTGCGGAATTTTCTCGATGATTCGCTGGCTTTTTTTAAAGAGGAAAATTTAGGGGCGCCAGGACCGGAGGTTGAGGTGTATTGTGAAGGTTCTTTTGGTTTGCAGGAGGGGGTGTTTTCTTATTTACCGAATCGTTTGGCGAAGGGTGAAATTTTAGAGGTTAGGGTGCCAGGTTGGCGAGAGGAACGGATTTTGAATCGACGTGGCTGGTGCATTCCGATTGGGGAGGAGGTTTTTCGAGTGGGAGCGACTTATGAATGGGATGATTTGACGAACAAGTCAACAGATGAAGGAAGGGAGAAGTTGGTGAGGTTGGTGAAGGAGTTTACGGATCGACCGTTTGAGATTAAGAGTCATGTCGCGGGAGTTCGTCCGATTGTGCGGAATAGTGAACCTGTAATTGGGGTTCATCCGGAAAACTCTAGTCAGTTTATTTTTAATGGATTGGGTTCGAAGGGTTGTCTTTATGGGCCTGGGGTTTCCCGTCATTTTGTGGAGCATCTTTTGGATGGGAAAGCACTAGATGCGGAGTTAGATGTTGCTGCTTTTGAGGAGAAAAGGTAGCGAAGAGGAAGGAGTTTATGACGATTAGTGATCAGGCAAAGAAGCGGGTTGAGGAGGTTTTGGAGTCCAGCGAGGTTGCGGTTGATGCCACGATGGGAAACGGATGGGATACTCTTTTTCTTGCAGAGAAGGTGGGTCGAGAAGGGCAGGTTTTTTCTTTTGATGTGCAAGAGGTTGCGTTGAATCTTACACGGAAAAAATTACGGAAAGTCGATTTGTTAGAGGTTTGTGTGCTTTGTCAGAAGGGTCATGAGGGTATGGAGGAGGTGGTGCCGAAAGGGGTGGGGGCGGTGATGTTTAATTTAGGTTATTTGCCGTATGCAGATCAAGAGATCGTGACGCGCCCAGAGACGACTTTGAAGGCTTTGGAGGCGGCGGTGAGTTTACTGCGAGTGGGAGGGGTGGTGACGATTGTTTGTTATCGTGGACATCCAGGAGGGCAAGAAGAGGCGAGGGTGGTTTGGGGGTGGGTGAAGGGTCTGGGTGCGGAGTATGATTGTGATTTTCCGAAGGATTTTCCGCCTGGAGAGCAAGCGTTTTTGCTTTCGTTGCGAAGAGTTAATGAGGGGGAGGTTTGATGGTTTCTTCGATTTCGCGCAAGGTGCTTGTGATCTCAATGGGTGGGTGATGTAGGCGGAGGTGGAGGGTGCTTTGATTGTTGAGGTCAGGCGTTTGTGCAAAGATGATGCTGAGCGGGCCGCGTTCGAGGTCTGCTTGGTCTTCTTGGGGAGAGATTTTCCAGCCTTTGTTCTGGAGTTCTTGTAACACGCGAGAGCGGGGGTCTCCTTCGTTGAGGTAAAAGTCGCGTCGAGTTTCTTTGTGAGCAGATTTGGGAGGGAGGGGAGTTTTTTTTGCTTTTTCGGAAGGCCCTTTGAATTGTTTCCGAGTTTTGCGTCGGAGGAAGTAAGCGAGCTTTTCGGTTAGGGTGACGATCTTTCGATTTAGTTTGGTGTCGTATGGGTAGGAGAGAGGACGAATTGGCATGTGGGTGCTCTGTAGCATCTGAAAGGGGGCGGAGCCCATGGGGCCGTGGTAGATGACTGCTCCTAGATCGATGGTGAGAGGGCTGCCGGTGTAGATGAATCCTTGCCAGCGAATTCCGTTAGAGCCAAATCGTTGAGGGTGTTTGTGAAAGAGAAGGGCTTCTGCTTCACCATAGCCACGTTGCTGTCGAAGAAAGTCTTTGATGATGAGGCGACGGTCATGAAAGACGCAGGCTGTGGGGTGAAAGGCGAGTTCGTGTCCAGCATCTAACAAGCGCCAACACAGATCGACATCATCTCCGGCGGCGTGAAAGATTTCGTCAAAGCCTCCGATTTCTAACAAAATTTTACGTTGCAGAGCAAAGTTACAACCAGGCAGGTGTTCTGCGGTGGTGTCAGTGAAGAGGATGTGGGAGGCGTTGCCGGCGCAAGCAGTGACGATGGCGTTTTGACGGGAAATGGGAGCGGGGGCGAGATTGGGGCCTCCGGCAGCGGCGGCGTGGGGGTTGTGGGCAAAGGCTTTGCGCAGGGCTTGGAGCCAATCGGGATGAGGGCGGGCATCGTCATCGATGTAGGCGATGAATTCGGCAGAGCTTTTGTGAGCAGCTAGATTGCGGGCGGCGGATAGTCCGGAAGGTTTTTGGGATAGTAAGCGGACAGAAAGGGAGGTGGTGGCGATGAATGTTTCGACAATTTGTTGGGTGTTGTCGGTGGAGCCGTCGTCGATGATGAGGATTTCGAAGTTGTCGTCTTTGATGTTTTCGAAAGAGGGCAAGTTGTCTTGCAGGCGTTGCCCGCCATTGCGGGTGCAGATGGCGATGGTGAAGGAGAGTAATTGGTGAGGGGTGGCTTTGGGTTTTGCAAGCTCACGAGAGAGGACGGCGAGGGCTGGTTTTTCGGAACCATCGCGGCGGGTTACTCCAAAGGACCAATCAAGGATTTCGCGGCCTCCATTGAACCAGAGATCACTCCAAGAGTAGACGGTGAAGCCAGCGACTCCTTCTTCGCGTGCAATTTGGTAAGCCCAATTGAGCATTTCGGCTTGTTTGGCTTCGAGTGCTGGGTCGGAAAGGGGTTCACTGCTGTGAGAGTATGTGTTGTATCCAAATTCAGTGAGGAGGACGGGACGGTCTCCGGCGATGTTGTGTAGGCGACGAAGGTAATCGCGGTAGTGATTTGGTTGTTCGAGATAGACGTTGAAGGCGGTGAAGTCTGCGTTGCGAGGTTCGAGGTATTCGGTGGTAGGAAAGTTGGCGTAGGCGAAAATTAGATGAGGAGCTTGTTGACGACATGTGTTGATGAGGTCTTCGAGGATTTTACGAACTTTCAGGGGGTCCATGAAGCGGACGAGGTCGGGACGAATTTCGTTTGCGATGATGAGGGCGCCTAGGGCTGGGTGTTGACTGTGTTGTTGGAGAAAGGTGGAGAGGTTTTGTTTGGCGTCTGTAATTGTGTCGGGGTGCTCTGTGAAGAGGGAGTCCCAGGGCCAGGTGACGATGGGAAGGATGAGGAGGTTGTTTTTTTGGGCTAAATCGAGTTCGGATTGATCGGGGGGATGATAGGTTCGAATGGCGTTGAAGCCAGCTTTGGCGATGCGGGGGAATTCGGAGGCGGGATTTGGTTTTTTATTGGCTGGAAAGGGGCCGTAGGTGATGGCGTTGACGAATAAAGGTTCGCCATCGAGATGAAAAAATCGGCCATCAATCGTTATCGACACTGTGAGTAGAATAGCGCGATTAGGGGGAGGTGACGAGGACGAGGGTGGTCATGAAGTGGAGTGGATAGGGG
>CAZUEC010000157.1:0-5585 GCA_964618865.1 uncultured Roseibacillus sp.
GGAATCGAAAAATGCAAAAAGCCACATCCTCAACCTCCCCTCTCACCCAACTCCCCCCCACCGCAAATCAACATGAATTAAAAATCAAATCCACTCCACTCACGAATCAGAAGAATCACCCCTCACCTCCTCCTCCGACAGTAACCGCCATTTGCCAGGTTCTAAACTCTCATCAAGTTCTAACCAACCCATCGCCTCACGATGAAGAGCCACCACTTGAATCCCAAAACGAGCAAACATTCGTTTCACCTGATGATGTTTACCCTCAAAGATAGTCAATAAACATTCTCTTTCCGAAAGAAGCTTCACCTGCGCAGGCTGAATCTGCACCCCCTCCTTATCGAACCACATCCCTTTTTCAAAACTCTCTTTCGCCTCTACCGAAATAGGCAGATCACACCGAACGCGATAACGCTTCCCAAGTCGACTCTCCGGCGACGTCAATCTTTCAGAGAAAAAACTATCATTAGTCAACACCATCAACCCACTCGTAAACCGATCCAGCCGTCCCGCCAAATGAAGCTCCGAAGACCAACTTTCTGCAACCAAATCCACCACCGTCTCATGTTCCAGATCCTTGGTCGCACTCACCACTCCTTCTGGTTTATGCAACATCAGGTGACGAGGAATTCGTTGCTGCACAACCTTCTGACCATAAGAAACCTCATCAAAAGGCCCCACTAAAACCGTCGACTCCCTCACCACCCGACCATTCACCGAAACCTTTTCCTGACGAATCTCTTCTCGAACCTTCCGCCGCCCCCAATGTCCCCATTTTCGCAAAAGGCGCTCCAACTTCACCTCCTCATCCTGCAAAAACAAATCAACGTCATCCAGAGAAGAATCTCAATCTTTTGAAATCAGCCTATTTCATTAAAAATCAACCTTTTAAAATAAAACACAACCTTCGCACTCACCATCTCCTGTAATAGTCTTCAATTCGCATCTTGCATAATCACTTTCTCCGCCTAGCTTCGACCCGAGAACAATCTCAACACCAAAAATCACAACAATAATCATACTATGAAATCTATTCTGACTTCCTTGTTCGCTTCACTCTTTCTGGCTGGATTTGCTCTTGCAGGTTCATACGACGTCATCGCCGATGGTGATGGCTGTAAAAAATGCAAAAAAGGCGACCAAATCGAAAAAGAAGACGAAGAGCCAATCGCTGACGGCGACGGATGCAAGCGATGCAAAAAAGGCGACCAGATCGAAAAAGAAGACGAAGAGCCAATCGCTGACGGTGACGGATGCAAGCGATGCAAAAAAGGCGACCAGATCGAAAAAGAAGACGAAGAGCCAATCGCTCACTGTGGAGGCTGCGAAAAAGAGGGCGAAGATCATAAGGAAGGCGAAGAGCACAAAGAAGAAGAAAAGTAAGCCCTCACCGCTGAACGAACTTCTCGCCCTTACAAATTTTCAAAAACCCATCTCTCCGATGGGTTTTTTTGTGCCTCGCTGACTGAACGTTCTCTCAAACGCCAACCCCTTCGCTCATGGATCAATCACCCTCCTAGGTGAAAACTCGGGAACCGGACTCGCTAGCGCCCAAAAAACTTCAAAAGCAAAAAACACCACCTCCGCCAACAAATTCTTCGTTCCAATAACGAAACCCCTGCCCTGAAACTCTTCTCATTTTTCCCCTACCGCACCTTCCTCGGAACCTCGATTTTTTTTGCCATCCCCGAGTGAGAACGCCATACTCTGACCTATGCGCAAACTCCTCTTCTGGATGTGTTCTCTCCTCCCGCTCTGCGCAGATCAGCTCTGCGCAGATCAGAGCTCCAACCTCGCTCTTTTCGCAAAAGGAGTCTTTGCCGAACAAAAACAAGATTGGATCGCCGCACGTGCAATTTATCAACAAGCCCTCGCAAATGATACCGATTGCTACCTTCTAGCCAATAAAGTAGCAACCCTCCAAAACTATCGCCTCGAAGACGATCCCTCCTTCCAAGATCTTCCCGGCGCCACCGCCACTCTTCGCACCTTCGCTCAAAATCATCGCCAACATCTTCCCGCCCAACTTCGCTACGCCACCTTCCTTCGAACGCAAGCTCCCAACGACCAAATCGCCCGCCAAGTAGCACTCGAAACCCTCGAACTCGCAAACGAGAACTTCCCTCACACCGAACTTGTTTTTTCTCCTCTCATCTCACTCTACGAAGAACTCGAACAACAAGAAAACTCTCGTCAAATCCTCAATAGCCAACTCACCATCAATAGCGAAGATCACCGTCACTGGCTTGCATTGATCCCCCACATCAAGACCCTCTACCCAACCGACTCTCCTGACTCCATTAGCAAACTGGCCATCACCATGGCTAAGGTAGAAGAACATGGTCTTCATCGAGCAGACATCGCTCGCCGAGTCTCAGAATTTCATCGCCAACAAGGACAAATTGAAAAAGCTCTCGCAACCTTACATCAACACCTCGCAATTAGCCCTTCCTCCCATTCCTTACGCACACGACTCGGCATCCTATATTTTTCTAACAACAATAAAGACCTAGGAGAAAAAACTCTCTTAGAAGTGATCGCCATCGATCCAGATCAAATCCTCGCTCACAGCTCACTCGCCAAATTCTACACCAAAGAAGACCAATTATCCAAAGCCTTGCCTCATCGCGCTGCAGTCCTTCGTATCCGTGGTGGAACTCCCGAAGAAGCAATCACAGTTGCAGATGAATACCTCGCTCTCGATGAACCTCATCCGGCTCGCCTGCTCTTAGAAAAATTTCGTTTCTATCATCCCGAAAGCCCTGGAATTCATGCCCGACTTGCCATCGCCACCCTTCGCGACGGCCTCACCACCGAAGCCGCACGCCTATTCCGCCAAGCCGAAGCCCTTGCCGAAACTTCCAAAGAAGAAGAAGCCCAGCAATATCTCGATGCTGATTTTCAAATCGAATTCGCCCAATCTCTCATCAAAGCAAAAGACCTCCCCGCTGCCGAAACCCGCCTCCGACAAGCCGCCAAAAGCATCGATCTCGATACTCAACCCCAGAAATACTCTCGCACTGTCACTGCCCTCGCCAAACTTTGGCTCGAACAAGATAAAAACCAAGCCCCTGCTAAAGCCCTACTCCAACGCGCCCTCACCCTCGACCCCGACAACCAAGAAGCGGCAACCCTGCTCAAGTAAACACACCCACCCACATCTTCTCAAACACCTCGGCCGAACCACCAAATTCCTCCTTCAATGCTTGCATAACAGACTCATGACCCATCCCCACCGATGCTCATTTAATAAGGAATACTGAAATACTTAAAAGCCCTTGATTTCAATAAACTTTTATGACAAAGTGATTTTCCAGTTAGCTTTCTTTCAAACTCATGAACCAGACACAGCCAATCGGACTCGAATCCTGCCCTCAACAAGAAGCACCCACCCCAGCCTCTCGCCCATTCTTCAAATGGAACTTGTTTGGCTGGTTCGCCTCATCTTTCGGAGCGACTCTCTGGATGATCACGACCCCTTTATTCTTAAGCTGGCCTGCCAGAGGAGTCTTTGCCGGTATCGTAGGAACCTTACTCGTCTGGAGTTTTTCCTCCATAGCTTGGGGATATCGTGCTCGCATCAGCGCTTTTAGCGGACTTTCTGGTCTCCTCTGTATCACAGTTTTGAGCAACTTGGGTTTCCTCCTCTTTGCTCACGTCAACAAACTCCCTCTCGAATCCGCCTCCGAGTCCATTCAGAGCAATTATATTCCTTACTACACCGCTCTCCTCATCTTATTCGTCTCAGCACTCTACTACTTTTGGGCCAAAGAAAATAGCTCCTCCAAATAACTCAGGGAGAAATTTTTCATCATCGCATTCCGGTCCAAGGAGTTCTGGACTCGGTGCCTCGCTCTCCCTTAGTTTTGGCGAGCAATATGGCAGATCTTTCTTCTCACAAGCTCATGGCCGCCAATCGTGGCGAAATCGCAATCCGCATTTTCCGTGCCGCCAACGAACTCGGCATTCGCACCGTCTCCATCTACGCCGAAGAAGACCGCTTCTCGCGCCACCGCTTCAAAGCCGACGAAGCCTACCAACTCGACGCCTCCAAAGGCCCTGTCGGCGCTTACCTCGATTACGAAGGCATCGTCGCTCTCGCCAAATCCAAAGGCGTGACTATGATTCACCCCGGTTACGGCTTCCTCTCGGAAAATCCCGACTTCGCCAAAGCCTGTGCTCGCGAGGGCATTATCTTCATCGGACCTAACAGCGACCTTCTCGGCTCGATGGGCGACAAGACCGCAGCTCGCGCCCAAGCCATTGCCGCCAACGTCCCCGTCCTCCCGGGCACCGAAGACGCCATCTCTGACCCAGACCAAGCCATTACCACCGCGCAGGAGATCGGCTTCCCTCTCATCATCAAAGCTGCCTTCGGTGGTGGCGGCCGCGGCATGCGTATCGTCGAAAAACCCTCTGAGCTTCAGGCTCGTCTCGCCGAGGCTCAAGATGAAGCCCAAAACGCTTTCGGAAACTCCGCCGTCTTCCTCGAGCGCTACATCAAGCGTGCCAAACACATCGAAGTGCAAATCCTCGGCGACCAACACGGCAATGTCGTTCACATGCACGAGCGCGATTGCTCTGTGCAACGTCGCTATCAAAAAGTGGTCGAAATCGCCCCCTCCATCGATCTGCCCGGAGACCTACGCAAAGACCTCTGCCAGTCCGCCGCCAATCTCGCCAAGTCCATCGGCTACGACAACGCCGGCACCGTTGAATACCTCTATGACATGGACAGCAACGAATGGTTCTTCATCGAGATGAACCCCCGCATCCAAGTCGAACATACCGTCACCGAATGCGTCACTGGCATCGACCTCGTGCAATCCCAGATCCTCGTCTCCCTCGGCAAAGAACTCCACGGTTCCGAAATCTCCATCCCCGCCCAAGACGACATCCCCTGCAACGGCTATGCGATCCAATGCCGTATCACCACCGAAGACCCCGAGAAAGGCTTTGCCCCCGACTATGGCCGCATCGTCAACTACCGCTCCGCAGCCGGCTTTGGCATTCGCCTCGATGCGGGCTCAGGCGATGCTGGCTCCGTCATCACCCCCTTCTATGACTCTATGCTGGTCAAGCTCACCGCCACCGCACGCACCTTCGAGTCCGCCTGTCGTCGCATGGATCGCGCTCTCCGCGAATTCCGAATTCGTGGCGTCAAAACCAACATTCCCTTCCTAGAAAACGTCATCAATGACGAACTCTTCCTCAGCGGTGATGCTCACACCAAGCTGATTGACGAAAAGCCCAGCCTCTTCGAATTCACCCCTCGTCGTGACCGTGCCACCAAGCTTCTCAACTACATTTCCGACATCACCATCAATGGCAACCCTGCCGCCAAAAACTGGAAGCCAGCCAAACCCTTCGCCACCCCCCGCCTCCTCAATGTGCAGGGAAGCAATGCTTCCCTGACCAACTCCCCCTCCCCAACCAACAAAGGGAGTAATACGCCCTCTCACCAAGGCTCTCGAGAAATTCTGTTAGAAAAAGGCCCAACCGAATTCGCCAAGTGGATCTCAAACGAAAAACGCCTCCTCATCACCGACACCACGATGCGGGATGCGCACCAATCGCTCATCGCT
>CAZUEC010000158.1:0-5585 GCA_964618865.1 uncultured Roseibacillus sp.
TTTTTTAATGATCCGGCGACCACCGAGATCTACACGTAAGGGGTCGTCGGCAGCGGCAGATGTGTATAAGAGACAGATTGTTGATCGCGGGGGGCAGGGAGTGCTCTGAGTGGGTGAATGGTGCAATAATCGTTACTTTTTGGAAGAAGGGCGTCGGGGACGAGGTCTTGGTAGGATGTTCCGGCGGCTTGGCAGCCGGTGGTGATTCGTTTAGCGGAATGACGGCAGAGTCTGGCGCGAGAGTATTGTAAATTTGGATCTAGGCTTTGAGCGGGGTAGCGGGCAGAGCCGTCGATGTTGCGAAGGGAAGCCGCTTTGCGATAAATCGTGGCCCAGATGGGAAGGGCGAGGGCTGAGCCGTAACCTCCTTCGATGATGGTTTGGGGTTGGTCTAAACCGACCCAGACGCAGGTGGTCAGTGAGCTGGTGTAGCCTGCATACCACGCGTCTAAAAAATTTTTGGTGGTGCCGGTTTTGCCAGCGGCGGGGTAGGAGTATCCGTAGTTGCTTCGTAAGGTTTGGGCGGTGCCTGAAGAGGTGACTTCGCGTAGGAGGTTGTTGACGAGGCCAGATGTTTCGGGGCGAGCGACAATGGTTTTGAGAGGGCTAGACTGGTAGAGGATTTTGCCTTCTTGATTTTCGATTTTTTCGATAAGAAAGGGAATGACTCGATTGCCTTGGTTGGGGAAGGTGGTGTAGGCGGTGGCAAGTTGCCAGGGGGTTGCGGGGGAGTTGCCAAGATAGAGTGAAGGATTTTTTTGGTGTTCTTTGAGGAGGCCTGCTGATTTGGCGGTGTGAATGACTTGACTCATTCCTGCGAAGTGGCCGACGCGGACGGTGGAGGCATTGTGAGAAAGAATAAGTCCATCGCCGCTCCGAAGATTTTCATAGTATTGGCCACTAGAGTTAGCAGGCCAGCCAGCGGCGGCTCCGGGGATTTCACCCGCCCGGAGAGGGATGTCTTCGACCCATGTTTCGGGTAGCATTCCTTGTTCATAGGCGGCGAGGTAGACGAAGGGTTTGAAAAGTGAGCCTGCCGAACGGTTAAACCATTGGGCTCGGTTGTAGGAAGATTCATTGACATCTCGTCCGCCGATGATGGTGCGTACGCCTCCGGTTTGAGTATCGAGGATGACGACTGCGGCTTGTAAGTAATCGGGATCGTTGATGATGCCATGACTTTGGTTTAATTGCCATTGGGTCCGAGTTGGGTGGGTGTATCCTGGGCTAGATTCGATGCGGTGGAGCTGGCTTTCTACTGCTGTTTCGGCGATGTTTTGTAAGACACTGTCGAGGGTGGTGGTGACGATGAGTCCACCTTGTTTGATGTTTTTTCGGGCTAGGATATCGTTGAGTTCACGTTGAATGATATTGAGTGACCAACCGGTTTTGACTTGGGCGGTTTTTTTGATGATCAGAGGCTCTTGTTTCGCTCTTTCTGCTTTTTCTTTGGAAAGAAATTTTTCCCGGACCATGGAGTCGAGGGTGGTGTCCCGTTCACGTTTGGCTCCCTCGGGGTTGCGGTGGGGAGTGAAGGCGTTTGGTCCCCGAATAATACCCGCTAGCATGGCGGATTCTGAGAGGGTGAGTTCTTTGGCGTTTTTGCCAAAGTAGTTTCGAGAGGCGGCTTCGATTCCTCGATAGGAGTGGCCCCAGAAGATGCGGTTGACGTAGGCTTCGAGGATGTCGTCTTTAGAAAATTTGGATTCGATGCGGATGGTGACCGCCATTTCGAGAAGTTTTCGGTCCAATTCAATGAGTTTACTTGATGCGTTTGCTTCTCGTAGTTTTTTGCTCTCGAGGTTGAAGGTGTTGCGCGCTAGCTGCATCGTGATGGTGGAGCTGCCCTGAGCTAGGCTCCGACGTTTGATGTTTTCTAAAATTGAGCGAGCGACGCCGAAGGGATCGATGCCGAAGTGGCTTCGAAAACGGCTGTCTTCGCGGGCGAGGAGGGCGTCTTCGAATTCGGGGGCAATTTCGGAAAGAGAAATGATGGTTCGGTTTTCGCCATGAAGACGCGCAATTTCTTTGCCGGTGCGGTCGAGGACGGAGGTTTGTTCGGGCATTTTACGAACCTCTGTGAGGTCGTAGGGCATTGCGCGGGCGAAGTAGAAGATGGTGAGTAGGAGCCCTCCGAAAAAGGCGAAGGTGGCTGCGATGGCTGCGAGTTTGGTTGGCTTTCGGATGAGCGCAGGCCATTGAGAGGAGAAGTGCGAGATGAGATGGTAGGGCCAAAAGAAGAGCCAGCCGAAAAAGCCGATTTTGCGTGAGGCTTTTGGCTTTTTCTTGGGACGTTTCTTAGAAGGCCTTCGCCGATTTGGTTTCTTTTTGCCCATGTCGCTCCTTGCAAAGCGAGGCTAGCGCTTCGATTTAGTTTGAGGAGGGAGGATTAGGTCAGCGTGCGGTGTGGGGGGAGAGGACCGCGATGTTACATTATACCCAGCCGATGAGGTCAGAGACTCGGTAGAGGGAATAGATGAAAGTCAAAATCAGAAGAACAACGAAGATTTTGATGCCGAATTCGATTTTTGGTCGGGTCACGAGGAGGCCTTAAGCCAGTAAACGGTTCGGATCAAGGCGCAAGAGCGTTGTTTTCTGATTGGGGATGACTTTGCCTCTTTTTTTTAAGGGAGGGAAAGGATAGGATGATGCTATGGCGGAAAACGCGATGAAGCACCTTGATTTGGCGCTGAAAGCTTCGAATGAGGGAATTTGGGATTGGGATTTCGAAACTGGAGTTTTGGATTTTACGGCTCGGGTGGGAGAATTTTTTGGTTGTCAGGTGGATGCGATCCCGAATTTTTTTGAGAAGGAGGAATTTGTGCACGAGGATGATCGGGAGCTATTTTTTGAGGCGATTTCGTCTTTACGGAGAGGGGAGAGCGATATTTTGGCGATGGAGCCGCGCTTGCGAATTAGTGAGCAGGAGGATTGGCGATGGTTTCGAGTTCGGGGAGTGCCGGTGAAATTGGAAGGTCAATTGCAGGGGATGGCGGGTTCCTTGATCGATATTTCGATGAGGAAAGTAGCCGAGCAAGCGCTCTTGGAGGAGCAGCATTTGACGCATACTTTGATTGAGAGTGTGCCTCTGCAAATTTATTTTAAGGATAAGCAGTCTCGTTTTACGATGGTGAATACTTCGATGGCTCGCTGGATAGGGGGGAGTGATCCTAGTGAGTTGTTAGGAAAGACGGATGCGAATTTTTTTGGGAAAGAGCACTCCGAGAAGGCGCTGCAAGATGAGCAAGAGATTTTAGAGACTGGGGAGGCTTTGGAGTCGGTGATCGAGAAGGAAACTTGGTCGGAGCGAGGGGATACTTGGGTGCTGACTTCCAAGATGCCTTATAAAAATCGACGAGGTGAGTTGATGGGGACTTTTGGAGTGTCGAGTGATGTTACTGAGTTGGTCAATACTCAGCGTTCGTTGGTGGAGATTGCTTCAGAACTCAAGATGCGGAATGAAGCGTATGAGGAGGAGGTGGCGTTGGCGCGCGAGATTCAGCAGGGACTTCTTCCGCAAGAGTACCCTTCTTTTGGAGAGGCTCGCTTTGGGCATCGTTATTTACCGATCTCTGGTCTTGCGGGGGATTTTTTTGAGGTTCTTGATCTTGGAGAAGAACGAGTCGGACTTTTGATTTGTGATGTGATGGGGCATGGGGTGCGTTCGGCTTTGGTGGCGAGCCTTTTGCGTGGTCTGATTTCACAGGCGATGAATCTGGCAGCGCGACCTGATCAGTTTTTGAGTTCTCTCAATCGGGGTTTGGTTCATTTTTTGGCAAAAGCAGGAGTGTCGATGTTTGCGACTGCGTTTTACCTTGTGGTTGATCGTAAGGAGGGAACGATTCAGTATGCGAGTGCGGGACATCCGACAGGCATTATCAATCATGGGGGAAAGGTGAGCCGGTTAGCTTTTGGGGCTAAGTGTAAAGGGGCGGGACTTGGTCTTTTCGAGGATGCGCACTATGGTGTGGAGATGACTTCTTTGGAGGGGGTCAGTTCTCTTCTTCTCTTCACCGATGGTATTTATGAAGTGGAAAACGCGGAAGGAGAGGCTTTCCTTCAGAATCGATTGGTGGAAACGGTGAAGCAGGCTTCTGCTGTTGATTTGGAGCAACTCCTTGATTCGATTCTCGAGGAGGTGAAAAATTTTGCGGAAGATGGAAGGTTTGACGATGACGTTTGCTTGTTGGCAATGATGTTTTAAAGACGATGTCCAAGTTTTGATTTTTTCGTGTCTAGGTAAGCTTGATTTTCGGGGTTGGAGGGAAGCTTAAGAGGAACTTGTTCCGTGATTTCTAAGCCATAGCCTTCGAGGCCGACTACTTTTTTAGGATTGTTGGTGAGGAGTTTGATTTTTTTGACTCCGACATCGGCTAAAATTTGAGCTCCCATTCCATAGTCTCGGAGGTCTGCTGGATAGCCAAGTTTCTCGTTAGCTTGCACGGTATCGAGGCCTTGTTCTTGGAGTTTGTAGGCGTGAATTTTAGCGGGGAGGCCAATGCCACGGCCTTCTTGTCTCAAGTAAAGAAGTACTCCGCCTTGTTCGGATATTTGCTTCATAGCAGTGTGAAGCTGTCCGCCGCAATCACAGCGTCGCGATCCGAAGACATCGCCAGTGAGGCATTCTGAGTGAACGCGGACGAGAGTGGGTTTTTCGGGGTCGATTTCTCCGTGCACGAGGGCGAGGTGGTGGCTTTGATCGAGCAGGATGCGATAGAGATGGCAGTTGAAGTCTCCGTAGTCGGTGGGAAGGCGAATGACTTCTTCGCAGTCGATTAGTTTTTCAAAACGGCGGCGGTATTCAATTAATTGAGCGATGGTGCAGGCTTTGAGGGAGTGCTTTTTTTGATAGTCTCCGAGTTCTCCAATACGGGCCATTTCGCCATCGTCGCCCATGATTTCGCAGATCACACCGGCTTCGGGAAGGTTGGCGAGGCGGGCGAGGTCTACGGCGGCTTCGGTATGTCCTGCGCGGCGAAGAGTGCCTCCTGACATGGCTTGAAGGGGGAAGATGTGTCCAGGTTGGACTAATGATTCGGCTTTGGCAGTGGGGTCGGTGAGAAGTTGGATGGTGTGGGATCGATCTGCGGCGGAAATGCCGGTCTTGATTCCTTCGGCTGCGTCTACTGAGACGGTGAAGGCTGTTTTTTGATTTTCCCGGTTGCGAGGGGTCATGGGGGGGAGGCTCAGTTCGGAGGCTCGTTCGGCGGTGATGGGGGCGCAAATGAGCCCCCGTCCGTGTGTGGCCATGAAGTTGATCATTTCGGGTGAAACTAGGGAGGCTGCTCCGATGAGATCCGCTTCATTTTCTCGTTTTGGGTCGTCTGCGACGATGACGAGTTTGCCTGCCGCGATGTCCGCGATGATTTCAGGGATGGGGTGAAAGGTCAGCATTTGATGCGTTTGGTGTGGCAGCATAGATGTTCTTGATAAGTTAGCGAATGTTTTTACAAAAAGTAAGACCTTGAGCTGAGAATACGATTTGGCTTGCGACGACTGCCGGTAGGGGGATACCAATACATCTGAAATCGCCGAGATGGTGGAATTGGTAGACACGCCTGGTTTAGGTTCAGGTGCCGCAAGGT
>CAZUEC010000159.1:0-5553 GCA_964618865.1 uncultured Roseibacillus sp.
GTCCCCGCAGGAATCAAGTGCCCCATAATAACGTTTTCCTTAAAGCCGCTCAATCGATCAATCTTACCCATCGTCGCAGCCTCGGTAAGAACACGAGTGGTGTCTTGGAAAGACGCAGCAGAAATGAAGGACTCAGTTTCGAGAGAAGCTTTGGTAATTCCAAGAAGAACAGGTTCTGCTTCAGCTGGCTTACCGCCCTGCTCCGCGAGCTCTTCATTGACCTTCTTAAAGGTAACGCGCTCAACTTGATCTCCCCATAGGAAATCAGAATCTCCCGGCTCGGTGATACGGACTTTGCGAAGCATCTGACGAATAACAACCTCAATGTGCTTGTCATTGATTTCCACCCCTTGGGCACGGTAAACGGACTGAACTTCGGAAACGAGGTGCTCTTGGAGAGCTTGCGTTCCGCAGGCTTCGAGAAGATCCTCAGGAGCTACCGGACCTTCCGTAATCTGATCACCTCGCTTCAGAGAATCCCCTTCAGTCACGATAATCTGACGACCAATAGGCACCAAGTGGTCAACGGATTCACCACTTTCAGCATCAGTAACGATCACCTTCTTCTTCCCGCGGACAGTGCCCCCAAAGGAGACTTCTCCGTCAATCTTAGCAATGACACAAGCATCCTTCGGACGACGAGATTCAAAGAGCTCAGCCACTCGAGGAAGACCACCGGTAATATCCTTAGTCTTAGCAACCTTACGTGGAGTTCGAGCAACTTGCGTTCCCCCTGCCACTTTCTGACCCTCTTTTACCGAAAGGTGAGCACCAACCGGAATCGAATAGTTAGCTAAAACTTCGCTAGACTTCGCATCGACGATCACGACCTGCGGATGCAAATCTTCTTTGTGCTCGGTGACGGTCATCCCCTTCTTACCTGTTTCCTTATCGGTCTCAGTCTGAACGGTAATTCCCACAATCATATCGCGGAATTCAATCTTACCCGGCTTCTCTGCAATAATGGGCACGGAGTGCGGATCCCAAGTGAGAATCTGCTCTCCCTTCTTCACCTCAGTGCCATCGGCAGCTTTGATGATAGAGCCAATCACCACTTTGTGGGATTCAAGCTCAAGGCCATCTTTATCACGAATCGAAATCTTTCCGTTCTTATTGAGGACAACAAAGTTGCCATCAACATCTTCTACCACTCGCAAGTCTAAGTAGGTAATAACCCCCTTATTCTTGGTTGCAATAAACGGTTGCTTGGAAGCACCAAAGGCAACACCACCTGAGTGGAATGTCCGCATCGTCAACTGTGTTCCTGGCTCACCAATAGATTGCGCCGCGATAATCCCCACCGCTTGACCGATTTGAGCAAGCTCATTAGTCGCAAGGTTGAGACCATAACATTTGACACAACATCCACGATCAGACTCACAAGTAAGCGCCGAACGAACTCGAAGTTGTTCCAAACCGACATTTTCGACCGCTTCTGCAGTCTTTTCATCAATGAGCTGGCCTGGCTTCAGGATAACCTTACTGGTAACCGGATCAGTGACTTTCTCAAGAGAGGTTCGTCCATAAATCCGAGAGGCAAGAGAAGTAGACTCTTCATCACCACTATAGATTGTGTGCATCGTGAGACCATTAACAGTTCCACAATCGGGAATGGTAACAATGACATCCTGAGAAACATCGACCAACTTACGAGTCATGTATCCGGAATCCGCAGTTTTAAGTGCAGTATCAGCAAGACCCTTCCGAGCACCGTGAGTGGAAATGAAGAACTCCAATACCGAAAGCCCTTCACGGAAGTTCGAGGTAATTGGCCGTTCAATAATCTCACCAGAAGGCTTGGCCATGAGGCCTCGCATTCCTGAAAGCTGCTTAATCTGATTCTTGTTACCCCGTGCCCCAGAATCAACCATCATAAAGAGTGGATTCGCAAGAACGCGGCCTTCATTATGCTCAATCTTCCGATAAAGCGCACTGGCGATATGATCGGTAGCACGAGTCCAAATATCGACCACCTTCTGATAACGCTCCCCATTGGTGATAATACCATTGCGATAGTGCTTAGTGACCGTCTCGATTTCAGCGTAAGCCTTTTCAACTTCCACTTTCTTTTCCTCGGGCACCACCATGTCCACGATTCCAATCGAAATACCAGAACGAGAGGCTTCTTTAAATCCAAGCTCCTTGAGCAAATCAAGAGACTCAACAGTTGGGCCTCGGCCAGCAGCTTGATAGCTTCGCCAAATGATATTCCCCATCTGCTTCTTACCAACAGTTTCATTCACGAAACCAAGCCCGTCAGGCCAAATTTCGTTGAAGCGAACACGACCAGGAGTGGTAATAATGTGACGAGATTCCTTATCCCCCAAAATGGTGTCTTTACCATAATCAGGATTCTGAATTCGAATCCATTGGTGATAGCTCACTCCTCGCTGAGAAATTGCATACTCCACCTCATTGGTGTCCGAGAATGAAGGAAGCGACTCATCAGTAGCCGGCTTCACTGCCGAACGAACATAAGTGAGATAGTAAATTCCGAGAATAATATCCTGTGAAGGCGTCGTAATAGGTTGCCCACTCGCAGGAGAGAACAAGTTATTAGGAGCCAACATCAGTTGGCGCGCCTCCATCTGTGCTTCCACCGAAAGAGGAACGTGCACCGCCATCTGGTCACCATCAAAATCGGCGTTGTAGGCAGAACAAGTCAAAGCATGCAACCGAATCGCGGAACCCTCAATCAAGACGGGCTCGAAAGCCTGAATAGAAAGACGGTGAAGAGTCGGAGCTCGGTTCAACATCACCGGATGCCCCTTGGTCACTTCCGCGAGAATATCCCAAACCTCGGTGGTCTTGCGATCGATCATCTTCTTCGCCGAACGAACCGTGTGGCAGTAACCAAGCTCTTTGAGGCGGCGAATGATGAACGGCTCGAAGAGAGTCAAAGCCATCTTCTTAGGCAATCCACATTGATGAAGCTTCAGATCAGGACCAATCACGATCACAGAACGACCGGAGTAATCGACTCGCTTACCAAGTAAGTTCTGACGGAAACGTCCACCCTTACCCTTGAGCATATCAGAGAGTGACTTAAGAGGACGGTTCCCAGCACCAGTGACCGCACGTCCGTGACGACCATTATCAAACAAAGCATCGACTGCTTCTTGCAGCATCCGCTTCTCGTTTCGAATGATAACCTCAGGAGTCTTCAACTGAAGAAGATTACGGAGGCGGTTGTTCCGGTTGATCACGCGACGATAAAGGTCGTTGAGATCAGAAGTCGCAAAGCGACCACCTTCCAAAGGCACCAGTGGACGAAGGTCAGGAGGAATGACCGGCAAAACATCCATAATCATCCACTCAGGACGAGTGTTCGAACTATGGAAGCCTTGTGCCAGCTTAAGACGCTTAGCGAGCTTCTTGCGATTCTGCTTAGAGCGCGTGGCTTCCATCGCCTCCTCTAACTCAGTGATCAACTTCGGAAGATCCACTTGCTTGAGACCTTCTTGAAGAGCTTCTGCACCCATCGCGGCGCGGAAGTTATCCTCACCGTAGTCATCTTCAGCATCCCGAAGCTCTACTTCAGTCAAAAGCTGTCCCAACTCGAGAGGAGTATTCCCCGGATCAATGACCATGTAATCCTCATAGTAGATCACGCGCTCCAATTGACGGGCGGCCATATCAAGCACCAAACCAATACGGCTGGGCATACACTTATAGAACCAAATGTGGCTAACAGGGACCGCTAATTCGATATGTCCCATACGCTCGCGACGAACGCGACTCAGAGTCACTTCAACTCCACAGCGATCGCAGATAACACCTTTGTGCTTAATGCGCTTATATTTTCCGCAAGCACACTCCCAGTCCCGAGTGGGTCCGAAGATACGCTCACAGAAGAGACCTCCTTTTTCGGGCTTAAAAGTCCGGTAATTAATTGTCTCTGGGTTTTTGACCTCGCCATGACTCCAGCTCCGAATGGTTTCAGGATGGGCCACAGTGATGGCAACATGATCGAAGGCTTCTGGCTTTTCATCCACCCCGTAAAGGTCACGTAAATTGGTTTCAACGCTCATAAATCGTTTTTAGTAATCAGTGTTTTTGTCGAGGGAAAATTAGATAGTCAGATCGTCCAAGGAGAAATCGTCGGAGAGTCCCACCCCTTCGCCGCTTTCTTTTGCTGCAAGCCCACGTCCCGGTTTCACATCCAAACCAAGAGACTGCATTTCCTTAATCAATACATTGAAAGATTCAGGAGTTCCCGCTTCCAGCGTGTTATCTCCTTTCACAATGGACTCATAAATTCGAGTCCTCCCTTGGACATCATCGGACTTCACCGTGAGAAGCTCCTGAAGCGTGTAAGCCGCCCCGTATGCCTCGAGAGCCCAAACCTCCATCTCACCAAATCGCTGTCCACCATACTGAGCTTTACCACCCAGAGGTTGTTGCGTGACGAGAGAGTAAGGTCCAACTGCGCGAGCGTGAATCTTATCGGCAATAAGGTGGCCAAGCTTAAGCATAAAAATTTGCCCCACCACGACTGGCTGGTGGATTGGGTCACCCGTGCGACCATCATAAAGCATGCTCTTACCTGCAGTAGAACCGTCTTTGCCATCTCCAATCCAGCTAAAGCCATCAACCGCCTTCGCCTCAGAAAGGTAATCCCAAATTTTATCTTCGTGAATACCATCGAAAATCGGAGTCGCTACTTTGAACCCAAGAGCCTTCGCGGCAACACCGAGGTGAGTTTCCAAAACCTGCCCCACGTTCATTCGAGAAGGAACCCCAAGAGGGTTCAAGCAGATGTCGATAGGAGTTCCGTCGGAAAGGAACGGCATGTCAGCCTCAGGAACGATGATAGCCACCACCCCTTTGTTTCCGTGACGTCCGGCCATTTTATCACCAACAGAAAGCTTACGTTTCTTAGCCACAAAGACCTTCACTTCTTTAATCACTCCAGGATCAACTTCGTCTCCACTCTCAATTTGATCGAGACGACGTTCACGCTCCGTATCAAGTTCGCCAAAGCGAGACTCAAAGCTAGAGATGATTTCGAGAATTTTATTACGAATCGGACTTGGATCGATCTCAATGTGATCGTGAGCACTCGCAAGCTTACGCAACAATGTTTTCGTGATTTTGCGATTAGCCGGGATGATAATCTCACCAGTCTGTGCGTTAACCACATCGAGAGGGATCTTTTCTCCCAAAAGAATATCAGATAACTTCTCAGTTAAATCATCCGTCAGTTTATCTTTCTTCTTCTTGTATTCGTCGTTGATCTTCTTGAGCTGCTTCTTCGCTTCAGCGGTATTGACTTCTTCATTTCGCACACGAGCAAGACCATGAGACGACATCCGAATTTCTTGAACAATTCCGATCGTTCCAGAAGGAACACGCAATGAAGTATCCTTCACATCCGCTGCTTTCTCTCCGAAAATAGCGCGCAAAAGACGTTCCTCAGGAGCAAGCTCGGTTTCACTTTTTGGAGTGATTTTACCAACCAAAATGTCACCAGGATGAACCTCAGCTCCCACGCGGACAATTCCGTCATGGTCCAAGTTCTTCAGAGCTTCTTCCCCCACATTTGGAATATCG
>CAZUEC010000160.1:0-5551 GCA_964618865.1 uncultured Roseibacillus sp.
CTTCTCTACCATAGTGAAAACTTCCGCTTCTTGGGTAGCCTGCCCTTTCCCAAAGGGCAACCTGAGTCACTCACCTTCCACCCTTCCGGTCAATACCTCCTCGCTTCAGGGGGAATTGCCGGCAAATCAGGATCCGTCGTTGCTTGGGATATCGTAACCGGAAAAGAACTCTTCCAAGCCGGCAAAGAATTCGACTCCATTCTTGCCGCAGCCCTCACCCCAGATCTCAAAAAAGTCACCTTCGGCGGTCCCTCTCGTTTACTCAAAATTTGGGACCCTCGCGCCAATGAACAAACCGCCTCCATCAAAAAACACCCCGACTGGATCACCTCCATCGCAGCCTCTTCCAATGGAAAATTTTTCGCAAGCGGAGATCGCAATGGAGGCATCCATATCTGGGACACCAACGGAAACGAAATTCATGCTCTGCGCGACCACCAAAGCGGAATCACCTCTCTCGCCTTTCGTTCCGATTCCAAGCTCCTAGCCAGCACAGGAGAAGATGGCCAACTCATCATTTGGGATCTTAAAAAAGGCATCGCAGCCCAAAAAATAATGGCTCATGGCGGCGGCATCACCGCTCTACACTATCACCGTAATGGCAAACTAGTCACCGCTGGACGAGATCATTCCGTCAAGATTTTCAAAAGTAACCTCAAAGAAGAACAAACCTTCAAAAATTTACCCCAAGTGATCACCGCCATCGCTCTATCCCAAAACGAAACCCATCTCTTCACCGCCGACTTCAACGGTCAAGTTCTCGCCTACGATCTCTCGAGTCAAAAAAACCCTATCGCCACCCTAGAATCCAATCCTCCAACCTTACAAAATCGACTCCAAGAATTACGCAAAAAACTAGCAACCCAATCCCAACAGGTCGCTCTCGTGAGATCAGAAGTTGAAAACAAAAACAAACAAATCATCACCCTCAAGCAACATCTCAAAGCAACTGAAACCTCTCTCAATAACAATCAAAACAACTTCGCCACTCTCAAAAAAGAAAACGCTCAAAACAGAAAAAAATCAAAAGAACTAGCCGTCGAAATCAAACAAAAACAAACGCTACTCAAGCGCTCCCGAAACAAAAAACAAACCCTCATCAAGCAACTAAAACCAAAAAATAAACAACTCCCTCCCCACAAAGAAAACCTTCAAGAAAATTTGACTCATCTCGTCCAAAACGAAAAAGAACTCATCGAAAAAATCAAAAACCTTCAAAAAGAGCAGACTCAAATCCAAGCAAAACAAAAAAACAACAACCAAAAACACAACGAAACACGAGACCTCATCAAAACGGGCCAGAACTCCCTCAAAGACCTCCAAAAAGAACTCTCAAACGCCCAAAAAACCACCATCGAACCTCACAAAAAGCTCACCCAAGAACTCGCCAACGAGCAAAAATGGCGCCAAGAATTAAACTACTGGGAACAAGCTCAATAGCCTGTCGCTCTCCCCCTTCCTTCTTCAAAAAAAAATCGGCCGCTCTCCTGTAAGCCGGATTCTGTTCCGTTGGCCCTTTGCCAACTTTGATGACCATTTCTCTATGCGACTAATACCCGGAGACTAACGGACGAGTAGCCCAGTCTCCTGTTCTGTCTTGCACCACGTGGGGTTTGCCCTGCCACCTCGGTCACCCTCGGCGCGGTGGGCTCTTACCCCACCATTTCACCCTTACTCCAGCAAGCTGGAGCGGTATCTTTTCTGCGGCACTTTCCGTCCAATCTCGCTTACACAACATTGGCCCTCATTTTCACAAGGCACGCTACTCTATGGAGTCCGGACTTTCCTCATCATTGCCTAAGCAATGCTGCGGTCATCCGGAGAGCGGACGCGCAGTAAGAACCTAAATCCAAAAAAGATCGACAACTAAATAACACGCCATCACCAGCGCCAACACAATCTTAATCGTCAACCCCATCACCGTGCCCACCGCAGACCCCACTCCCGAGCGCGTCGCTTCCGTGACTTGCTTCTTAGCAAAGAAATACTCAAACGCAAAAGCCCCTCCCAAAGGCCCCAAAACAAAACCCCAAGGAGCAAAAAACAACCCCACCAATCCGCCCGTAATCGCCCCCGCAACTCCCCACTTACTCCCTCCAAAATACTTGCTCCCGACAGCTCCACTCACGTAGTCCAAAAGCATCGAAAACAAGAAAACCACAGTCAAAACCACTAAAGTCCACCACCCGAGATGCGACTGCTCTCCCTTAACCCACCAATGAGCAACCGCCGCAACGATAATCAACACTTGGCCCGGCAACACAGGGAGAAACGTCCCAACCAGTCCAATCAGAATCAACGCCCAAGTAACTATCCAAATACTCTGACTCTGAATCCACTCAATCATCCTTCCTCACTCTGCTTCGTATCCTCTTTTTTCAAATCAGCGATTTCCTCCTCGTAGATCTCGATTTGAAATTTCAATTCCTCTTCATTCTCATTCAACTTCGCCACCTTCTTCTCCAAACGAGAACGTTCACTCTCTGCTTTTTCTAACTTCTCCTTCAGCGCCGCTTGCTCTTTATCGCGATTCTGACTGACCTCCTCAACCTTCTTTTGACTTTCAACAAGTTTGTCCTCCACCTCTTTTTGCTTCTCCTCATCGGCCTGTTTCTCTTTTTCAAAAACCTTCACCCGCTCTTCCAACTGACTTCGTTTTTCGCCGTCTTCCGTCAACTCCTTCTTAAGAGAACCCACCTCCTTAATGGCCTCTTCTTTTTGAGTCCTCTCCTTCTCCAAAGACCTTCGCACCGTCTTCAACTCCCGCCCGTTCATCTTCTTGTCTTCCTCTGCCTCTTTCTCAAGGTCTCGATTTTTTTCCCGCAGAGTCGCAACATCTTCCGAAAGAAGAGAAACCTCTTTTTCTTTTGCCAAACCATTCGATTTGGCCTCCACAAGCTTCTTCTTAAAGTGCCCCCAAATCCAATGCCCCATCAAAAGACCAAATAAAAACGCCAAAGTAGCGAGCAAAATATTCCAGAGAGCAAGTTCAACAAAAAAGTAAGTAAAGGCTTCCATTCCATTAATGAATTAATATCTCAACTTGGCCCGAAATCCCGCTTTCAGACCCAATTTTTTCAAAAGGAACCCACCTCAGATTCCGCTTCTCCACTCCGATTTCTAGAAGGAACGCTCGCGCCTTCCGAGCCCGTTGCTCAGCCAAGCCCTCTCCTCCCTCATCAGGGTGACCTCCTATCAAAAATTTCACCGAAGACGGAGCTTCCAAAAGCACCGCCGCAAGCTCTCTACAGACCTCTTTCCCTCTCTCACTGAGACCAACACTCCCCTCCTCAAAAGAAATCCCAGTTCCCTCCAACTGTCGAGCCAATCTACGCAACGGCTCTCCTTCAATTTTGGAAACAAGTTCTCGGCCCTCAAAGTGAAAAGGAGAAGCACGTAAAGTCATTCCCGATTCAAACAAAACATCATTTCCCAAATTTCTGCTAGCTTTCCTAACAAGTTGAAGATCCGAAAAAACCGCTTCCCCTTCCACCCGCAATTGCCCTCCATTCAAAACAAGACTCACCTCTCCTTCTAATTGAAAAAACTGATCCACGAACAAACTCCACACCACGGGATTTCTTCCAGCCAACTCAAGATAAGCTCGCGTCCTCAGACCAGAAACATCGATCTCAGTTTGCCCCTTCACGATTTCTTTTTTCCAATCCTCCGACACCGCTCCCGTCCCAATAATACGGCCCCCCTTTCTTTCCAATCGGAACCAGCCTTGCACCACCAACTGATTCTTCACTTGCACCACGCCATGCACCTCCTTCACTTTTTCAGTAATGGCCTGACTCGCCGTCTCCGACGCCACCGCCCCACCAATCGAGGCTTCGAAATACCTCACCGTCACTTCCGGACTACCCACTTCCATCTCTTCCAAAACCCCTAACACCTCTCCCGCAGTATGAGCATTGCTCCGCGCTCGAATCGACTGGGCTTGAAACTTCATCATCACCGGCACCAAAAGGGCCGTCGCTAAAATGATGAGAACTTTCACAACAGCCAACTTGACCACCAGACCGAGCAGCGAAAACCGCCAATTCTGTCCTCATCGACAGTTCCAAACAACCCTCTCGCAATCACTCATACCATTTGAGCAGTTAAATCGTGGTAATGGTCGGAGCACAGCTTTTCGAGTTCCAGGCGTGACGCGGAAGGCATGCAAGCATGCCGACCAAGGAGCAACGTAGAAATCGGAGAGGTGGGCCCGACAGTTTCGAGACACACAAAGTGCTGCTTTCATCATCCAAAATCAAATCCATTACCTCGATTTAACTGGGAGAATGGTATCAAAGCCATTTTTCACCCTCCCCCTCCTGCGCAATTCTACGATGACGAGCGCCCCAACCACCGTTCTCTTTTGAAGAACCTCCTTCCACTCTGCCTCTCACAGCCACTTTTTTGAGCAAAATCACTCCTCCCCCCCCTGCACCTTTCTGCCTTCTATCCAAAATTCTGCCTGCAATTTCGACAAAAGATGACATCTTGAACGGTAAGAAAGTAATCACCATTAAGTTTACTCTTAATTTTCCGACTGGCACTATTTCCGCTAATTTGAGACCTTATCTACGCGCTATTTATGGCAAAATCTTCCGGCAATTACTCTTCTGAACACGAAATTCCTCCCGAATTGCAACAGCAACTTCAGGAGTTCCGCAGTCATCTCTGGCGCAGCAAGCTCATCGAAGCGATCCTAGCCGGCTTCTTCGGACTACTCTTCTCCTTCCTTCTCGTCTTTCTACTCGATCGTTTGATGCCCACTCCCGCATGGCTCAGACTCCTCATTTTGGCGGCAGGCACCTCCCTCTTCGCCATCTTTGCCCCATACTGGATCAATCGCTGGATTCTCAAGAATCGAAAAGAAAATCAAATCGCACGCCTCATCTCACAGAAATTCCCCCGCTTGGGTGATCGCTTGCTCGGAGTTCTCGAACTCTCAGACCAAAACGAATCAGAAAGCACCCTCTCTCCAGCCTTGCGTGCCGCCGCAACCCGAGATGTCGCCGCCGCTGCCGCCAAACGCGACTTCACCAACGCCCTCCCTACCAATCGCAATCGCAGTGGCATTCTTACCGTCTCCATCCTCTTTTTCCTCGTCATTGCAGCCTTCATCGCCCTCCCCAAAGCCGGCGTCAACGCCCTCCAAAGATGGCTCATGCCCCTCTCCGACACTCCTCGTTACACCCGCACCAAATTTGACAAGCTTCCCGACCGTCTCGTCGTCCCCCTCGGAGAACCCTTCTCCTTACAAGTTCCTCTTGCTAAAGATTCCGAACAAAAACCCGAAATAGCAAAAGCCCGCTTTAAAGAACAAAAATGGCAACGATCTTCCCGTCAAAAACAAGGTTATCGCTTTGATTTTTCTGGACAACAGAAAGCAGGAGACATCGCCCTTGCCGCCGGAGATGCCCGAGCTCGTATCAAAGTCATCCCCACTCTTGCTCCAACCCTCGAATCCGTCGATGCCTCGATTCAACTCCCCTCCTACCTCGAACTTCCCGAACGCCAAATCGATGTCCGCTCCGGCAGCCTCAACATTCTAACC
>CAZUEC010000161.1:0-5542 GCA_964618865.1 uncultured Roseibacillus sp.
CTTTTGGATCAATTCCCCACGGGAACCAATCTCCGGAAAACTCCCACCCCAACCGAATGCGAGCCCCTCCCATCCCATTCGAAACCAGAGCTTTAGCTAAAGACCGAAAAGCCTCTCGAGCAGCCTTATGATGGCGATTGCTTTTCTCTCCCATTTCCCAACGATCACTCACCGTCGAAGCATCGACCATCTCACCTTCTCGATTTAAGAGCAGACCGGGAAAAATCGGAACCGACATCTCAATAATATAATCCGAGAGCGCACCTCGTGGCTTCCCATAATAAGGAGCCGCTGATTCAGCATCCCGTATAATTCGATCCCCATCAAAAGCATCAGCCCACGACGTAGCTGTTCCGCAATCGCACTTGTTTGCCCTGACTCTCGAAACTCTAACGCTTCATGAAAAACAGACCAAGTATGAGCTGAAAAATTGTCGCCTATAATATCCGCTTTGCGGCCCGTAAATTTTTCCCACTCAATCAACACCGGCAAATTGGCAGGATTAACATTAGGACCGTGCAAGGGCTCCGCCCTGCAGAAAGCGAACAAACTAAAACAGCTTAAAAAAATTAAAACCTTCATCACTATGAAAACGCTCCTAATAGACAAGTTTCCAGAACCAAATTTTCCTGCGCGTTCGTCTCCTGCAGAGAAGCCAAATCCCGAAGAGAATCGGTTCGCCGAAAAAGAGTAGCTAAATCCTGACTCTCCCCAAAAATCCGAGTAACCTCCTTTTGCCTTTCTAATTCAGAATATTGAGCTCCAAACTTCGCCCTCAAGGCATCTCCCATCCAAGCCGCCAACCATTGCACTAACGACTGCCTAGCTTCCAACAACTCTCCACTCAATTCAGCCTTCATCGCCTCTTCGCGCTCTTCTAACCACTTGCCTTCGCTCGCATTCTTATAACGTGCATTTTCAGCCTTAAGTTCATCTGCGAAAAACTTCTGCCTCTCCAACTTCCATTCTGCGAGAATCTCCTCAAAACAAGTTTTCACCCCCAAAGCAGCCCAAACCGAAGGACCATTACGCGCAATTTCAGCCAACGCTCGCTCTAGATTATGAGTTCGCTCCGCAAACCTCTCTTCAATTCCAGTCCGATCAAAGAGTGAAACCTCAACACATCGCGATAAGATAGTAGGTAAAAGACGAGCTGGCGTAGTAGTCAAAAGCAATAAAAGACAACTATCTGGAGGCTCTTCCAAAGTCTTCAGAAAAGCATTCGCCGCTTGCTCATTCATCCTATCCGCATCAATGATCACCCCAACTTTCCACGTTCCATCCGGAGCCGCTAAATGCAACGGCTTCTCAAGCTCTCGCACTTGCTCCACCTTAATTTGTCGAGACTTAGAAACAGGGCGCACCAACCGCACAAACTCACCTGTCAACTCAACCAGAGATTGTTGCTTCACCTCCATCGGCTCCCCCCACAAGTCCGCACCCTCATCTTTGAGCTGATTGAGATGTTGAATTAAACTAGCTGCTAACTCCGCCTTCCCACTGCCAGTCGGTCCACTAATAATGAGAGCATGGGCCAGCCGACCCCTTTCATGGGCAGATTCGAGCAGAATCTGTGCATCTTCAAGCTTCATCGGCATAGAGAAAAGATTGGGGAAAACGAGCTTCGATTCAACCTCCCTTTCAAGGCTGACTCCCTCCTTGCCAGATCGGCTTTCTAGATCGAGAATATGGCGCTTCAAATGAGTAACTCGACAACCACCTCGGAGTCCAAGACCCCCGTAATGATCGCCGGCACAGGAAGCTATCTCCCTGAAAAAATTCTGACTAATGCCGAATTAGAATCTCTCGTCGAAACTTCAGACGACTGGATCACATCGCGGACCGGCATCAAAGAGCGTCGCATCGCAGCCGAAGACGAGTTCACCTCCCACATGGCGACCAAAGCCGCCGAAAAAGCGCTCGCTCAAGCCGGAATCGAAGCCTCTGAATTACAGCTGATCATCGTCGCAACCATTACCCCAGACACCTTAACTCCCGCCACGGCCTGCTACGTTCAGCAAAATCTAGGAAGCCTCAACGCTGTGGCCTTCGACATTTCGGCAGCCTGCTCAGGCTTCATCTACGCCATGAAAGTCGCCAAACGACTCATCTCAGATGGCGCCTTCAACAACGCACTCATCATTGGAGCGGAAAAACTATCCTCCTTCGTGAACTGGGAAGATCGCAATACCTGCATCCTCTTTGGTGATGGAGCAGGAGCAGCCGTATTACGCCAAGCCAAAGAAGGTGAAGGCAACATCATCGCAACCGACGTCGGCACCGATGGCGCCCAAACCCATCTTCTCAACATTCCCGGAGGAGGCTCCGCCTGCCCTATCACCATAGAAAATGCCGACCAACGGCTTGCCTCCCTCGCCATGCTCGGGAAAGAAGTCTTCAAACATGCCGTCACGCGCATGAAGCAATCGGCGGAAACAGTTTTAGAACGCGCCGGAATTGCTCCCGAAGAAGTCAAACTCGTCGTGCCTCACCAAGCCAACCTTCGCATCATTGACGCCATTGCAGACCGGCTCACAGTCCCAAAAGATCGAGTCTTCACCAATTTGCATAAATACGGAAACACCTCTGCTGCGGCAGTAGCCATCGCCCTCGACGAAGCACATCGCGATCGCCGCTTCGAACGTGGCGACAAAATCGTATTAGTCGTCTTTGGAGCCGGCTTGACATGGGCTGCCGCCGCAATCGAATGGTAAGCTCATTTTTGAGAAACCTAGAAACGCCACCGCACTTAGCAAGAAACTCTTATCATCTTGAGTCAAACTATCAATTGAGACCATTCGGCTCTTCCTTTGATTTCTTAACCGTCGCCGCTGGGGTTGATCCCGCAGGCGCCGCAGAAGGAACAAGCTCAGGCATCACCACCGCTTCTAAAGACTCAGTTCCGCGTAAGAACTTAACCACCGCTTCTTCGCCCTCACGCAAATAGAAAAAAGCATTGATCGCATCGGAATACCTTCGAATAGGGCGAGTTCCTATCTGAATCAGAATATCTCCTTTCACGATTCCTGCCTTAGCAGCAGGAGAAGCCTGCCGAACTCCTTGCACCACCGCCAAGGGATCACTAGCTAAAAGCTCCACTCCAAACCAACTTCGCTGCACCATTCCATCAACGACCGTAGCTTTTTGAATCCGCTTCACCACCTCAACCGGAAAAGCGAAATTCCCATTCCCATATTCATCAGCCTTACGATAGTTAATGGCCACCACCCGTCCCGCCGCATCAAAAAGCGGATTCCCTGGAAAAAGCTGTTTCCCCGCAGGATGATGCACCCGGAAAAGCTGAAACGGCAACGGAGTATCATTATAACGACCCTCCCGACTCACGATTCGAGAAGGCTCAACCTCCCCTTCAAGCGAAGTATAAAGCTGACTTTCAGGCTTTAAAACAAGCGAAGACCCCAACTCAACTGGCTGAGAACGCTCCCCTTCCTGCAAAGAAATACGCACTAAACTCACCCGACTAACCGAATCGTGAGCCACCAACAACACAGGCTGCCCCTTAAATTTACCGGATCGAAAATCAACACCAGCCTCAGTCACAACAAGAGCCAGACCATCTTCATCAAGAAAGATCACCTCCGAACGAGACAGCCCAGGACCACTCTTCTTCTTAAAAAGTACAGCAGAACTCAGCGATTGCCCACTTAACGAGAAAAACATCCCTCCCCACAACGTGAGAAGAAGCCAAACAATCAATGTCAGGCTAGAATTTTTCGGGAAGAATCTCCAACGACTCTTCGTCAGTCTTCTTTGTTTCCAATTCCACATGCTGTAAACTACTACCTTGCGGAAGAAAGTCTTCTGTCTCTTTAGCTATTCCAGCAGGATTTTTTTCTCCCAACGACTCAAAGAAGCCCGATCCAAAAAAGGTCAATGCCAAAACAGCGTAAGCAGCGCCCGCTCCAATCGCCCACTTGGCCGCACCCAAATCTTGAAACCAAGATGAAATCCGGTTCACAAAAGAACCCTCATTCGCACTGACCATTGATTCACGCTGTCGACGATGAAATTCATCTAAAAAATCTTCGTGATACCCATCGGCAGGTTGCTCGTAATTCTTTAACCGTAGAAGACCTTGTAAGTCTTCTAATTCATCGGCAGGAAGGTCTTGAGTATCAGTCATAAATAAAAACGTCCTATAAATTAAACGAATGAACTTGTTTTAGCAATCTTAAACTTCTGCAGCTTTCAAGCGAAATTCCTCTAAATGCCCCTGCAATTGCTTATGGGCATAAAATAACCTCGAACGAACCGTTCCCTCGGAAACTTCGAGGATACGGCTGATTTCGGCATGCGGAATTCCTTGAATATCAAACATTGTCACCACTGCTCTATGGTCCTTTGACAGCGCTTGCAGAGCTTCGTTCAATCTTTTCTGTAAAGAATTGACATCGCTTTGCATTCGTGGATTCGCCCGATTGGTATAATCAACAAATGCGGGATCATTCTGAATCCCAGAATCCACTTCATCTAAGCTACTCGCCACCCGCCGCTTTCTTTTCTTGAGAAAATTAAGCGTCATGTTCGTCGCAATCGCATAAATCCAAGTATAAAAAGTCGACTTCCCTTGAAACCGTTTCAGCGAGCGAAACGCTTTCGCGAAAACATCCTGCATCAAATCATTCGTATCCTCCTTATTTGACGTCATATTGTAAATCAGGCCGTAAATTTTAGGACTGTACTTCATGATAAGCTCGTCAAAAGCACGAGTATCCCCAGCTTGGGATCTTTCGACTAATTCACGATCAGGATCTATTTTGGGAGGAACACTCATCCACACTAAACAAAGGGTGCCAGCACCATAGAGAAGCAAGACAAACTGTCAAAATTAGACCATCGCTTTCGTGGCATCGACCTAACATCAACTTCTCCGCTCACAACGAACCACAACCCCTTCACAGTTCTTTAAAATCGGCTTCTCCACTTCTACACGCACCGCTGCCGGATTAAACTTATCCATCACAAAGCCCGCCAACTCCTCTGCCAGAGTCTCAATCAACTTTCGAGGCCGACTGGCAGCAAACACTCTCAGCGATTCCGAAACTTCGTAATAATCGATCGTCTTTTCGATCTCATCTTCAAGCTGCTCTACCCCCTCTCGAGTTTCCATCACAAGACTGACTTTCACTTCCTGGGATTTCGCCCTTTCCTCCTCAGGCACTCCGATAAACACCGGAATCCGCAGCTTCTTCACAACGATATCCGCACGAATCTCCCGCGTAAAAGAAGCACATAATACCGGAAGCACACTCACATCCGGAAGGATAACCTGAGGAGAAGCCTTAGCTAATCGCTCAATTGGATCATAACCCGACAAAACCGCCACAGAAACCAGTCCCCCCGCTTGAGCAGCATACACATCTGACAAAGTACTCGACCCCTACCCCGTCTCGGTACAGATCCGACGGATTAATTCAGACACCTTATCTACTTTCTCCGATGTGCGGATTGCCCACCTGTAATCTGCTTCACTACCACACACGACTCTCAACCACCCCGCCTGCCGGAAATCGTATCGTTG
>CAZUEC010000162.1:0-5521 GCA_964618865.1 uncultured Roseibacillus sp.
CTGCAAGACTTTCGGCGTAGCACTCTTCAACGACTGCTCAAGGCATGAGGCTGGGATCTGATAGAGCATGATGGTGGAGCCGGGCACCGAGGAGGTGACTAGGCTTTTACTCACGATGCTATAGATGGCAGCGAGTAGGGCTCCGAAGAGGGCGATGACTAGGCCAAGCTTCGCATTTGAGACCTGTGTTTCAGAGCTGGCGATGAGAATGATTCCGAAGGCGACGAGTAGGGCGAGTGCGATTTTGTCACGGTGAGGGCGCTTTTTTTGGAACAAGGGTTCGAGGAGCGAGGTGAAGAGGGAGGTGGCGGCGAATCCGGCGAGTCCCATGGAGACGTTGGAAATAGTCACTGCTCCGAAGAAGCACAGTCAGTGGACTCCGAGAAGAAAGCCTACTCCTACGGCGAGCCCAAAGTGTTTTCGAGAAATTTTTAACTTTGGTTGATTACCAAAGAGGTAGAAAGCGATGAAAAATAGGGAAGCGAGGGCGGTGCGCCAAAAAACTAAGGCTGCGGGCTGCATGGAAATGTATTCACCTAAGATGGCGGTGAGGCTCCAAAGAAGGACAAGAAGATTGAGCTGGAGTAGTCGGGACAAAATTTGGCAGGAGAAAGGAATGCAATTGGTGACGGTCTCGGGTTTTGACCTTTTCCGGTATCGCCGAGTAGTTTGAGAACTCATTAATCAATGACTAAGTGCCCCCGATGCGTCCAGCGAATCCACCGTTCTGCGGCAGGATGTCCGCATTGTGGTTTTGACATGAAGGATGTTGATTTGCTTTTTGGGGCTGAAGATGTGCGGGTGGCTGCTTTTTCTGATGCAGCTGGAGCGTTGAGGGCGAAGGAGAGGAAGGAGGTTCGTCTTTTGATGAATGAGTTCGAGCGGCGGTTTCCTCAGCTTTTTTTCGCTGTTTACATTGGCGCTTTCGAGGAGGTTGCGCATTTGAGGCAATTTGGTTTTTGGCTTTTGAATCGAGGGGCTTTTGTTGATGTCGAAGTTTCTCGGCCAAATGCCTGTGGGCTTCTTCTTTCGATTGATGTTTCGGGTAAGGCTGCAGGCTTAACGTATGGTTACGCTTTGCATCCGTTTTTAAACGAGGATGATACTTTTTCAGCTCTTTCGGTGGGGCATCCTTTGTTTTTGCAGGGGCAGTATTATAAAGGGATTGAGATTGTGCTTAAGAAATTGGAAAGGACTTTGGTGCGCCGTTCGAGACGTGCGCGTAAAGACCCGTCACGTTTTCAAGAAGAACAATCTTCAGAGGGAACTGGTGAACTTCTGGAGAGAATTCGTTCCCGTCATCGTCAAAAAGAAGGGAAACTTTGAGGATAGCGAGAAGTCAGATATTTCCCAAAACGGTTGTTTGTGGATGGATGATCCTGTTTTTCTTGATGGGATGGGGGGCTGGTCAAGAGACGCTTCGGGTTGATGAAGATGGTGAGGCGATTCCTGATCTTTCGAATTGGCCTGCTCTCCCGTCGTGGTCAGTTAGGGAGTTGGAGCAAATCCGCAAAGGCGAGATTGAGCTGGGGACTGCTCTTTTCAGAGAGGAGGTTGGTGGGACTAGCTACAAAGATTTGTTTGAGCCTTTGGAAGTTCCAGAGGAGCTTCCAGAAGAGCTTCCAGAAGATTATCCAGTTGAAATCGGAGAGGAATTTCTAGCGGCTTACTTCGCGGGTCGGCCGGCCGGCTATTTAGTGGATCCACAAGGGATGCTCTCGAGACAGCAGCAAAAGGATCAGCAGAGTTTTCTCGAATATCATGCGGGGGATTCTGATATTGATCTTTATATTTACCTATTTGATGAGAAGCAGGAGGTTCCTCCTGAAGGGGAGATTACCTCGGTTTTTCGACGTCACTTTTCGCGAGGAAAAGGTCTCAGTGCCTTGGTTTACTACAATGTCGGTGATCCGGAACGCTCTACTTTGGTGATGAGTCCGGAGGTTTATTCGGTGGTGCCGAGTACGGCGGTGAAGGGGGCTCTTATTTATGCCAAGCAACAGGCGAAGACGAAGAGTGAGCCTGCTTCACAGCTCGAGAGTTTTTCAGCTGGGCTTTCTATTCGGCTCGATTGGGTTGAGCGTGAACTTGCAGATGCCCGGGGACAAGGTCATGAGTTGGTCGCGGCTGATCCGAATCAGGAAATCGTGGTGGTGAATGCGGAAGAGGCTCCTGTGAAAGAAGTGGTTTCAGAATCGAAAGTATTGTTGGGTCTTGGAATTGTGGTGGTTTTTCTTTTATTAATTGGGATCGGTTTGTTCATTCTCAAAGTTCAGCGTAAGAAGAGTTATTTGTTTCCGGAGGTTGAGGTGAAGCCTTTGTTAGCTGCTCCTCATGCTGCTGGGGTTGGGGCTGTTATTCACTTTGCGAATGCGACGCTTCCTCCTTCGGTTCAAAAAGAACAGGTTCCTGATTACTTACGCAAGATGTAGTGAATCTTGAGTATTGAGAAGACCATGAATTGGAATGAACGATATGCGTGTGGTGATATTCCGTGGGAGAAGGGTGCGCCTGCACCGCCTTTGAGAGAGATTGCGGCGCGAATGGGGGAAGGCATTTGGGGGGAGGGAGCTGTTTTGGTTCCTGGATGTGGCTTTGGGCATGACGCTCGTTGGATTGCGCAGCTTGGATACGTTGTCGTGGGTTTGGATGTGTCGGAATTGGCTTTGGAGGAGGCGCGTGCGCGTACTGAGGGAGATAACCCTAGTTTTGAGCGAGGGGATTTTTTTGAGGCGCGAGTGGGAAGTTATTCGGCTCTCTTTGAGCATACTTGCTTTTGTGCCATTGATCCTAAGGAGCGTGCAAATTACGCGCAAGCGGCGGCAAAATGGTTACCTTCTGGGGGGTATTTGGTTGGGGTGTTTTTTTTAAATCCAGATCATGAAGGTGGCCCGCCTTATGGAACGACAAAGAAAGAGTTAGATGGGTTGTTTGAGAGTGATTTCGAGCTTGTGGAGGAGTGGCAGCCTGAGCTTGGTTATCCCGGTCGCGAGGGTCGAGAGTGGGTTCGCATTCTGAAGAGAAGGTAAGGGCGAACTTCGGAGGGGAAGGGGAGGCGGTTTTTTTTAACAGGTTCCGTAAATGCGATCTCCGGCGTCTCCTAGACCGGGGAGAATGTAGCCTTTTTCATTGAGTTTTCGGTCGAGGGCTCCGGTAAAGATGGTGACATCTGAGTGGGCTGCTTGGAGGGCTTTGATGCCCTCTGGAGCGGCGAGAAGGCAGATAAAGGTGAGGTCTTGCACTCCTTTTTCGCGTAAGCGGTCAATAGCTGCAATGGTGCTGCCACCTGTGGCGAGCATGGGATCCGCAAGTATTACCTGGCGGTTTTCGATTTCAGGCGGGAGCTTGCAGTAATACTCTTCCGGTTGCAGGGTTTGATGATTTCTTGCAAGGCCGAGATGGCCTACTGAGGCTTCTGGGAGAATGTCCATGAGTCCATCTGTGAGTCCATTGCCAGCACGTAAAATGGAGATTAAGCAAGGTGCAGGGTTTGGGAGGCGGCCAACAGTCATTTTTTCCAAAGGGGTTTCGATGGTGATCTCCTCGGTGGTGAGGTGTTGGGTGGCTTCGTAGGCGAGGAGCCAAGTTACTTCTCGGAGAACTCGTCGAAAAGTGGCTGAGGGAGTGGAGGCTTCGCGTAGAATAGCGAGTTTGTGGTGAACCAGAGGGTGGTCGATAATGGTCAGTTGGCTCATCGGGTGGGGGTTTTGTTAGGTGTTTTCGTTTTCTGCTTCGGCATCGGCTAGTTTTTGTTCCATTTCTGCTTTTTGAAGAGCTTCTGTGAATTCGTCGATTTGGCCTTGCATGATGCCTTCCATGTTGTGGGAGGTGTGATTGACGCGGTGATCGGTTACGCGGGATTGGGGAAAGTTGTAGGTGCGGATCTTTTCGGAGCGGTCACCGGAGCCGATTAACGCGCGGCGGTGGGATGCGTGTTTTTCGGCTTCTTCTTGAACTTTCTTTTCGTAGAGTTTGGAGCGGAGAATTTCGAGTCCACGTTCTTTGTTTTGAGTTTGAGAGCGACCATCCTGACATTTGACCTGTAGGCCGGTGGGGAGGTGGGTGATTTGTACTGCAGAGTCGGTGGTGTTGACGTGCTGACCTCCGGGGCCGCCTGAGCGAGTGGCTTGAATGTGGAGTTCATCTGGCTTAAGTACGATGTCGACTTCTTGTGCTTCTGGCATGACTGCGATGGTGCAAGTGGAGGTGTGGATGCGACCTTGAGTCTCGGTGGCGGGGACGCGTTGAACGCGATGGACACCGGATTCGTATTTAAGGTAACGAAATACTTCTTCGCCTGTTACTTTGATGACGACTTCTTTGAAGCCTCCGACGTCGGAAGGGGAGGAGTCGAGGTGTTGAGTTTTCCAGCCTCGAGAGGCGGCGTAGTTTTCGTAGAGTCGGAGGAGTTCGTTGGCAAAGAGTGAGGCTTCGTCTCCGCCGGCTCCGGCTCGAATCTCGACCAAGGCATTGCGCTCTTCGGAGGCATCGCGGGGAAGGAGAGCGTATTGAACTTCGGTGCTGAGGAGTTCGTGATCTTTTTCTAATTGAGGAATCTCTTCGGCGGCCATTTCGGCTAGTTCGTCGCTTCCTTTGGCAAGTTCACGGTTGTCAGCTAGCTCGGAGGAGATGCGTTCGAACTTTTCCCAGAGTTCGATGACTTTTTTGATCGATTGATGCTCCCGTGAGAGGTTGGTGGATCGTTCTTGATCTGAGAAAAAATCGGGTTCGGACATTGCCTTTTCAATTTCGTCGAACCTTGAGCGCCGTTTGGCGATGAGAGAGCCGTAATCCATGATTGAGTGGGAGGTTCTGGCGTAGCAGCGGATTGGTCAAGGTTACGCTTGGGCAAATGTCTGGGGTTGGCGTGGCGGGAACTTGCGAATGAGAGCATTTCGTGGTTGAATCTTGTCGTGGATAAGGTAAATCCCTCGCCCCGCGAAGCGTTAGCTTTTCAAACAGCCCTATAGTGTAATTGGTAACACACCTGATTTTGGTTCAGTATTTCAAGGTTCGAGTCCTTGTAGGGCTACTCTTTTTCCCCTCTAAGTATGGGGTTTTCTGTGGTTCGGCCGGATCTTGAGTTCAGATTTGGGATTTCTGTGAGGTGAGAAGTCAGTAGGACAATAAAAGACAAAGTAGGGAGTCGGATGTGAGGGATGAGAGGCTGATGCTTTGGGTGATATGGTGACGGTATTTTGTTGCTGCGAAGGAGAGCGAGATTTTTTCCTTTTTTTCCCAAGAAGGTGACGAGGTGCGTGTCTCCCCTAGTGAAAGGATGAATTTATGCCAAAAGGAGCTGCCCAAAAAATAATGATCCTGACGAGTCAGGCTCGGGGTGAATCGTCGCCTAGCAAGCCGCCTATGCGGGAGGTTTTTGAGGCGGAAGAAGAAGGCTTGGTGCGATTTGCCTTTGGTTTTTTAGGGCGACGTGAATTGGCGGAAGAAATTGTCCAAGAAGGATTTTTGGCTCTTTTTGAGAATTATGAGGAGGTGGAGAACCCACGGGCGTGGCTCTATC
>CAZUEC010000163.1:0-5505 GCA_964618865.1 uncultured Roseibacillus sp.
ATGCTTCAACGAGAGTTTGGTTGGAAGGTCACAGCAGATAATATTGCCGTCACTGCTGGAGGGCAAACGGCCTTCTTCTTTCTCTTCAATGCCCTAGCTGGTAAAATGCCAGATGGCCGGCAACGGAAAATTCTCCTTCCGCTCGTCCCGGAATACATTGGCTACTCCGGTCAATCAGTCGGCGAGGAGTTCTTTCAAGTTTATCAACCCCGTATCGAGAAAATAGGTCGTCATCAATTTAAGTACTCCATCAATTTCGATACCATTGAAGTCGGAGACGACATCGCTGCGATCTGTGTTTCGCGACCCACAAATCCTTCTGGCAATCTTCTCCTTGATGAGGAAATTGCCAAACTACGCGCCCTTGCAGCCACACATCAAATTCCTCTCATCATTGATAATGCCTACGGAGCCCCCTTTCCGAATATCATTTTTGGACAGGCCACTCCCGTTTGGGATGAAGACCTCATTGTGACCATGAGCCTTTCCAAACTAGGCTTGCCAGGAACACGCACCGGCATCGTAGTTGCTCGACCTGATATTGTGCAGGCCGTTTCCGAAATGACTGGAGTTGTCGGCCTAGCCAACAGCAATCTTGGACAAGCCATTGTCGAGCCTTTGTTGGAGAATGGAGAACTCCTCCAACTTTCCAATAAAGTGATGAGACCTTTTTACGAAAAAAAATCTCAACAAGCTTTGGCTTGGGTGCACGAATTTTTTCCTGATGAAATCAATTACTATGTTCATCGCAGTGAAGGAGCGCTCTTCTTATGGTTCTGGTTCGAAGGTCTTCCCATTACCTCGAAAGAACTTTATGCGCGCTGTAGACAGCGAGAAACCCTCATTTCTCCAGGAGAATACTTCTTCTTTGGAGAAGAAAAAAACTGGGCCCATGGTCGTGAGTGCATACGAGTCACTTTCACCATGCAGGAGGAAATTGTTCGGAAAGGCTTGAGCATTATTGCCGAAGAAGTCACCACCGCTTATCGAAAATCCTCATGAGACCTGATACTGGATCTTTGGTTCGAGCGATTGTTTATGGGGTCGCTCTCCTTTACCTATTTGTTGACCTCTTTGTGGTCAAAGGCCCTCTCTATCGTGGGGTGAAGAATTCAAATCCACGCAGCGAAAAGGTCATTGCTGAGGAGACTGCTCGAGGTGTGGCAGCTCGCGTTTTTTTTCAGCCCATTCTTTTAACTCAGATTGATCGGGCCGTTGAACGGCGATTTTGGCTGCGAGGGAAAAATCCACAATCTCTTAGCAAGGAGTCTCTTAGGATAGAGAGAATGGCCGCTCTTAACGAAATTTTTGAAGAACACCTTCTTCGCATCAAGGTCCGCTTCAATGCCGACGAAATCGGAATAAGCGATCAAGAGGTCGCCGCTGAGCTGAAACTATTTCAACAAAGATTCATCAACGAACAATCTCTGACTGATGCTCTTGCCAACCAAGGTTGGCAAGGAGAGCCCGAGCTCATTGCTCGCGTAAGAGCAAAATTAGAACAAGAAAATTACCTAGAAAAATATGTTGAGTTCGAGATCAGTGAAAAGGAACTTTTCGATTTTTACGAGGAATATCGTGGAAGATTCGAATTCCCAGAACGAATTCGAGTGCGTCACATATTTTTTGCTCATTTGCAGAACCCGCAAGGAAAAGCCCGTCAACTTGCCCAATCAATTAAAGAGTCCCTTCTAGCAGGAGAAGACTTTGCAAAATTAGCCGCGACCCATAGTGAAGATTCTGCTAGCAAAACTCAGGGCGGAGAGCTCAATTGGATGACCCGAGATCGATTGCCAAAAGAGTTCGCAGAGAACCTTTTCGCACTACCGGTTGGTGGATACCATCTCGTGGATTCCAAACTAGGAAGTCATCTCATCGAAGTCTTAGCTAAAGAAGCTCCGCGTGCTCGAACCTTTGATGAGATCAAAGACGAGCTAAGGGAAGCACTCTCGAATCAACGACGCGACCAAGGCACAAAAGAATACCTTCGGGCTCTTCATCATCGTGAATCCAATAAACTAGAAATTTTCAGCGAAATTTTGGATCGTCCTTGGAGCCTCTAGACCGTTTTCCAAAAGTTCGTTCGTTTATCGCCGAGAAATTCTCTCCGGAATTTGACGATTTCCTTTCGTAGAAAGCTGACTTTCAAACCTTAAAAAAACTCGATAGACGAATAGACTTTTGAAAAATGGTCTAGTCTGTTTTTCAAGTTTCGGATAGCGGACTTTAGCTTTCCTCAATGACAAATTGCGAAAGAATCTAGTTTTGAGAACAAGTCAGAAAATCTAAAACACTATCGCCACAACATCTTCACCCCAATCACGATTAGCACAACTCCAAAAATCTGAGTCAAATGTTGACTACTCATCTTCCGCATCAAATCGGAACCAAACCAAGCCGCTATAGCCGCTCCGCCTGCTGCGAGTCCAACCAATTTCCAATCGATGAGTTCCGTCTTATTTAAAACATGGTGACTCGTCCCAATCACCGAAGTCACCACCACAATCGCCAACGAAGTCGCTACTGCAGCCTTTTGCTCCATCCCTAGAATCAAACCAAAAGCCGGAACCATCACTATTCCTCCTCCTACCCCCAGCAAAGCCCCCGCCAAGCCTGCGAGCGTTCCAATCAATAATGCTGTTAGAAAAAATTTCATAAACTTGTTAATTCCACCACCAAGCGGTGTAAAACCAAACGGTGATCGAGTCCCGTCGTCACCAACGACTTATCTGCCTTTAAGGTGCAATCAAGAGCCCTTCGCAGCTGCTCGACATTTCGCTTACCAACCTTTCCCACTGCAGAAAACAATCCCCATGCATTAATCCCCCCATCTTTCTTCTTTGGAAAAACCGCTCGCTTCTCAGGCGAAAGCCCCTCCAAGGCCCTTTGAAAAGAACCGTAATTCCCCCCCGAAGCCCCCGCATCCAATGCCAATCGGGCATAGAACAGATTTCTCACTGTCGGCACAATCGCCGCTCGCATCAACCCAATCGCATTCTCTCCCTTATTTAGCTGAGCATCGATCAGCCCCACAGCCCGCGAAGCCTCTCCCCGCTCAATCGCACGCGAGATCTCCCAAATAACCCCCTTGCGGCTTGGGGGAATCATCACTCGCACTATTTCCACCGACACCTGCCCTCCTTCACCCAAATATAAGCTTAGCTTCGTCAGCTCACTCCCAATTTGACGCGTATCCTCACCCGCCAATTGCACAAATAAATCAAGCGCCTCATCCTCAAACTCTAATTTTAACTCCTTAGCTCGTCGACTGACCAACACCGCCACCTCATCCTCCCAGCCCTCCTTCGAGACATCCACCTTATCATAAACCTTCACCTCCGCATTCTTCTGCAACCACTTGTAAAAAGCTCGCCTCTTATCAATTAACGAAGCCGAAATCACCACCTCCACCTCCTCTGGAACTCCCGCTTTCAAACATTCTAACAAATTTTCCACCCCTAACTTCGCCCGTTCTGCTCCTCCCGTTCGATCATCACCTAAAAACGTAGCCCCCTTCAGCCAAACCACCTTCGCTCCCCCAAAAAAGCCAACCGTCTGAATCGCTTCCACCACCTGTGCGCTGATTCGAAACGCATGCTCCGAATCATCCGCCACCCCCTCCACCACATCATTTGCAAACTCATCTCCCCCCTCAGGCTTCAACTTCTCAAACAAAGCGAGCGCCTCCTCCACTACACGTCCCTCATCTGAACCCAACACCGCATAAATAGCCATCGCTCCAAAGCCTGACCCCAAACTAAAATCAAATCAAGACGAGACCCCTATTCTCGAAAATCGAGGCCCGATTTCTCACCCAATCCGCAAAGCCACCCTCAAGCCTCTAATTCATCTAAAGGACTACCCAAAGCATCCCCTGGCCGATTCAAGACATGAGTGTAAATCTCCGTCGTTCGAACATCATCATGTCCGAGTAACTCCTGCACCGTACGAATATCACGACCACTTTCCAATAAATGAGTCGCAAAAGAATGCCGTAAAACATGACAAGACACCTTCTTATCGATTCCAGCCTTCAACGTCGCAGCCTTCACTGCCTTCTGTAACCCATTATTATTTAAATGATGACGTCGCACCATCGACCCCCTCGGATCAACACTGCGCCGGTTAGAAGGAAAGACCCAAAACCAAACCCATTCCTTCCCCCAGCTTGGCGCCTTGCGCTCCAATGCATCTGGCATCCAGACCCCCTCCAAGTCATCTTCTCGATCGCTCTCATAGAGCTTCCGACCCTCCGCCAGCTGTGCACGCAAACGAGATTCCAAGCTTCTTGGTAAAATTGTTCTACGGTCCTTCCGTCCCTTTCCCTGCCTCACCACAATCATTCCATTCTCGAAATCCAAATCCTTCACTCGCAAACGCATCACCTCCATCAATCGTAGACCCGAACCATATAAAATCTCCGCCATCAACTTCCAAGTCCCCTCCATCTCCCCCAATAAATTCCGCATCTCATTGCGCGAAAGCACCACCGGCATCTTCCTCTTCTCAGTCGCCAGTTGAAACGAACCAAACTGCGGATTCTCGATCCCTAAACCCTCTCGGAAAAGAAATAACAACGCACTCAAAGCCTGTTTCTGCGTCGCCGGTGCCACTCGGCCCTCCAACGCCAATCCCTCCAAAAAAAGCTGTCCCCGTTCTTCCGTAACAACCTCAGCCCCATCCTTCCATTGACTGAAAAAACGCTCTCCCCAACTCAAATAATTTTCCTCAGTCCGGAAGGCGTAATTCCTCCCTCGCAACGCAACAAAGACCTTGCACAACGCCGTTACCCCTTCCTCATTCAGGCCCATCTTTCGCAGCTTCGTCTCATAGTCCTCTTGCGATTGCTTACTCACCTCTACCATCGTACCCGATAACAATTCCATCTCCGCTTCTATACCCGCCCAATCGACTTGCCTGACCCAGTCCTCTTTTAAAATTTCACCATGTGCCCATCGCACTGCCCGAATCGCCTGTCGCACCTGATAAGCTTCTAAACCTCGGTTTCTGCCTAATTCCAAAATCCAATTTCGAAAATGCGAAGCTCGCGAGCCAGATCTGATACCTCGCAATGAAGAACCCCATTCCTTTAATCGCAATCGATAATAAGGATACAATTTTTCTGACACTCCTTTTTCAGCTAGTTTTTCAATGAAAAACCTTGTGAAATCTTGTTTTGAAATCGACATGGGATAAGAATTACTATTGATTACGACGATAAAATCGCAATCTCAATTAGCTTTCCCTAAAAGCGGATTCGAGTCCAAGAAAAACAATTAGGCAGAAAGTGCCTAATTGACAATAAAACCTAATCCATCTAATTAACGTTCGGCAAAAAATGCTTGACGGAAGATAATGATTTTGAGAATTAGAGGGCTGGTTTAATTATGAAATTTAAAAGCATCAGCGGACTTTGTAATCAAAAGAAAAAATATTTGTTACTGAAAATCGTAATTGCAGGATTTAGCCTGTTTGTTTCATCTTGTGCGCTACCCCCTCCATCAT
>CAZUEC010000164.1:0-5487 GCA_964618865.1 uncultured Roseibacillus sp.
TCAAGAAATTCTCTCTCGGCGATAAACGAACGAACTTTTGGAAAACGGTCTATTTGGAAAAGGGTCTCATTTCTCGAACTGGATCGCTCTGGGTGTTTGGTGGCGCTGAAATGGGGTATTATAAAACGGAGGGAGTCTTCTACTGGAAGAAGGTTGAATTTTTTCGAAGCTCGCTGATTCTTCTGGTATGGCAAATGACGATCCTAAGGAACCGAAGAATCCGAAAACTCCCGAAGAGCTGCAAAAGGTCTTTCAAGACTTTTTTGGGAAGTTTGGAAATGTCAGTTTTGATATGGGAGAGATGGGCGCAATGGGGGTGGCTCCGGAGCAGGATGACGATGGGGAATCTGAGGTGGAGGTTGTGGAGAAGCAGTCGGTTTTTGATTTTGATCTTTTGCCTCGAGATGTGAAACAGCATTTGGATCGTTTTGTGATTCGGCAAGATGAAGCAAAGAAGGCTTTGTCGATTGCGGTGTGTGATCATTACAACCATGCAAAGCAGATGCGGGTTTTGGAGGAGGAGAATGGGGGGCGGTTGCCGGATGGAATGGAGTATCAGAAGCAAAATGTGATGATTGTGGGACCGACGGGGGTTGGGAAAACTTATCTTGTGAAGCACATTGCAGAATTGATGGGAGTGCCGTTTGTGAAGGCGGATGCGACTAAATTTTCTGAAACTGGTTACGTGGGAGGAGATGTCGATGATTTGGTGCGGGAGTTGGTGCAGAAGGCGGATGGGGATGTGGAGCTGGCTGAATATGGGATCATTTACATCGATGAGGTGGATAAATTGGCGAGTAAGCCGGGGATGTCTGGGCGAGATGTGAGTGGCCGTGGGGTGCAGACGACTTTGCTGAAGTTGATGGAAGAAACGGAGGTGGCGATGACGAATCCGATGGATATGCGAGCGCAGATGAAGGCGATGATGCAGATGCGTTCGGGGACTGAATCGAGTAAAGAGACGATTAATACTCGTCATATTTTGTTTATCGTAAGTGGGGCTTTTTCGGGATTAGAGAAGGTGGTGCAAGCGCGATTGAAGTCAGGGCAGATGGGCTTTGGAGCGGAGATTTCGGAGGCGGTGTTAGATGGGGAGTCTTTCCGTGAGGTTGAGACGCGAGATTTTGTGGAGTTTGGCTTTGAAGCTGAATTTGTCGGGCGTTTGCCGGTGCGGGTGATTTGTGAAAAGTTGACTGCGGAGGATTTTGTGAAGATTCTCAATGATTCGGCGGGGAGTATCTTACGACAGTATGAGCGGGAATTTGAGGCTTACGGAATTGATGCCAAATTCGAGGATGATGCTATTGAGATGATTGCGCAGATGGCGGAAAAAGAAGATACGGGGGCACGTGCTTTGATGACGGTGTTGGAGAGGCAGTTGCGTGATTTTAAATTTGATTTGCCGGGGACTGCGGTGAGTGAGTTGGTGATTGATCGGGATCTCTTAGAAAATCGAGAAGCGAAGTTGAAGGAGTTTGCGGAATTGGGGAGACGGGTCGATGTGAAGAAGACGCGGGCGGAAGTGGAGATTTGGGAAAAGGAATTCAGCATTGAGCATGAGGTGGAGGTGAAGTTGACTGATCAGGCGGTGCGGATCTTGGCTGAACGGGCGGGCGAGCAGGGACGGAGTGTGCTGCAGGTTTGTCGGGAACGGTTTAAGGATTATCAGTTTGGATTGAAGTTGATTGAGAAGAATACGGGCCAGTGTGAGTTTAGGCTCGATGAGAAGGCGGTGAAAGACCCTGACAAGTTCTTGAGTCAAATGGTGGTTTTGAGTTATGGTCGTGAGGCGGAGTCGAATGGGGCTCCTGCGAGTGACTCATGAATTCTCAGAATCCTTTATCTTCACCAGTCCTCTGGCTTGCGGCTGGAATGGGGCTTTTGGTGGGGTTAATGTGCCTGCTTTTGAACTTCGATGAGGGTTTTGGGCAATGGCTAGGAGAGGGTTATGCTGAGAATGGATTTCCGGAGCTGAATGTGTTGTCGTCGACGGCGCCAGCTTCGGTGATTGCTTTGGTGATTTTTACGCTGGGTTCTGTCTTTGCGATTGATGGCACGCCGGGTGGGAGGCGTCGAGTGATGTTGCTTTTGAGTGGTTTGGTGATTTTGGCGATGGCTTCTCCGGTGTTGGCGTTGTGGGGTGTTTTTTGGAATCCGTTGGCGTTGCTCGTGACTGTTTTCTGGTCGGGATTGTTGGTGATGATTCATGCGGGCAATCGGGATAAAGCGGAGGCGTTTGAGATTGCCGAAGAGCAGAATGTGGTGCGTATGAATCCTCCGGTTTCGCCTAGTGAACAGCGGAAGCAGAAGTAGGTTTTGCTTTGCGGGAGGGGAGGTTGTTTGTGGGGTTGTTTGGGATGGGAAAGCTTCTTTGTAAAAATGACTTGGCAAGGATGGTTTTGGTTATTTAGTTCGTCGGTCGATGTTTTCAGCACAAACAATAGAGTGGTCGGATGAGGTGGAGATTCTTGTCGATCGTCTGGAAGGTGATTCGGCCGAACGTGCTCTTAGTCGGGAAGAACGTGCCCTCATGGATGTGTATGAGACGGTGCCGATTCTGGAAAGTGAAGGCTGTTTACACGAGTTTTGGCAGAGTGGGATGGATCACCAGCGCGTGATCAATTCTTTCGAGCTCATCGGGGCTGCTACTCTTGTGGATCCTTTGAATGCTAGTCGTTGGTGTGAAACTCGTAGTGAGGATCGCAATGATTATAGTGAGACTGAAGAAAGCTATCTTTCTACTATCGAAGAAGAACTCGTCGAGGGTATGGAAGAGCTTGTTGATATGGTGCTGGTCTTTATCGAAGACGAGGTGGGATGGTAGAGTTGGGTTGGGGGGGTCCAAAAGTGGGTTTAGAGGAGGTTTCTTTGGCCGTCGGGGCTGGGCGGGTCGGCTCCGATTTTTTGATAGGCGGGGGGCAGTGCGACGCGACCACGGGGGGTGCGCTTGAGGAAGCCTTGCATGATGAGGAAGGGTTCGTGTACTTCTTCGAGGGTGGATTCGTCTTCGCCGAGGGCGGTGGCGAGGGTTTTGAGTCCGCAGGGGCCGCCTTGGAATTTATAGATGAGATTTTCTAGGAGTCGTTTGTCCATTTCGTCGAGTCCTTCGGAGTCGATGTCGATCATGCTGAGGGCGGCGATGGCGACGGGGCCGGTGATTTCTCCTTCGGCTCGGACTTGGGCGTAGTCGCGGACCCAGCGTAGGAGGTTGTTGGCGATGCGGGGGGTGCCTCGGGAGCGGCGTGAGATTTCCATTGCTCCGTTCTGATCGATGGGGATTTTGATGATGGCTGCGGTGCGACAAATGATGTGGGTGAGTTCTTCGGCGGTGTAGTAATCGAGACGGTTGATGAGTCCAAAGCGGGAGCGTAGGGGGGCGGTTAGTTTTCCTGCTCGGGTGGTGGCGGCGACGAGGGTGAATTTAGGTAGGTTAAGTTGTATGGAGCGAGCTGAGGGTCCGGAGTCGATGATGATATCGAGCCGGTAATCTTCCATTGCTGGATAGAGGTATTCTTCGATGGCGGGATGGAGGCGGTGGATTTCGTCGATGAAGAGGATGTCGCCCTTTTGGAGGTTAGTGAGAATGCCGGCGAGGTCGCCTGCTTTTTCGATTTGGGGGCCGGAGGTGGTGTGGAGGGTGGTGCCGGTGGCGGAGGCGATGATGTTGGCGAGGGTGGTCTTTCCGAGGCCGGGGGGGCCGGAGAGGAGGACGTGTTCGAGGACGTCTTCTCGTTGACGGGCGGCTTCGACCATGAGGATGAGGCGGTCTTTGACTTTTTCCTGGCCGTGGAAGTCCTCGAAGTCGGGAGGGCGCAGGGAGATGTCGAAGGGGGTGTCTTCTTCTGAGGTTTGTTTGGGATCGAAGGGTTCGGTCATTCAGGGGTGGGAATTTTGAACTAGGAAGGGAGGGGAGAGCACGCAGGTTTTTTGTCTTTTGTGAAGGTGGAGGGCGGTGATTGAGGGGTTGGGGGTTGAGTTTAGTTTTCCTGAGTGCTCCAAGCGGGGCGTTGTTGGGCGGTGATTTCGGCGTCGAGGGTGGTCATGCGTTTGATGAGGGTTTCGACTTTGCGAGGGTTTTGTTTGGCTAGGTTGGTGGTTTCGGAGAGGTCATCGGCGAGGTTGAAAAGGTGGATTTCGGGTGTTTGGGAGTTTTTTTTGTTGAGACGGAGAAGTTTCCAGTTGTTTTGACGGATTCCAGTGAGTTTTCCATGAGTGGCGTAGTAGAGAAATTCTGTGCGGGGGGAGGGTTCGGTTCCGGTGATGGTTTGAGTGGCGTTGTAGCCATCGCAGGAATGGTTTTTGGGGAGATGTGTTTGGGTGAGGGAGGCGAGGGTGGGAAGGAGTTCGAGGGTGCTGAGCATTTCTTGGCTGGTGGTGTTGGCGGGGATGGTTCCAGGGGCCCACATGATGCAGGGGACGCGTTGGCCGCCTTCGAAGTTGGTGGTTTTGCCGTTACGGAGGGGTTTAGCGGAGCCGCCATGGTGTTTGAAGGTGAGCCAAGGTCCGTTGTCTGAGGTGAAGATGATGAGGGTGTTTTTTGCGAGTTCGGAGTTGCGGACTTGGGTTAGGATGCGGCCGATTTGTTGGTCGAGGTGTTGGATGACATTGCGGTAGGCGTTTTTGGGGTTTGGGTCCCATGCGTCTTCCGGGAGGTAGAGTGGGATGTGGGGCATGGAGTGAGGGAGGTAGAGAAAGAAGGGTTTTTTGCTGGCGGTTGATTTTTGAATGAAGTCGAGGGCGCGGTCGGTGTAACGGCGTGTGATGGTTCGTTGATCGACGGGGAGTTCGATGATTTTTTCGTTTTCGAGCAGTGGGGTTTTCCATTTGGTGAGAGTGGAGTTGAGGTTACTCCAGAGTTGATCCATTCCTTTGGGGTCCATCTGAGGTTTGCCTTTGTTGTCAGGGTGGTTCATGTCATTGGAGTAAGGGATTCCGTAATAGGAATGGAATCCGTTGGCGGTGGGAAGGACTTCGGGGAGGTGTCCGAGGTGCCATTTGCCGATGCAGGCGGTGAGGTAGCCGTGAGAGGAAAAATGGTCGGCGAGGGTGTATTCTTTGGGATTAAGGCCGTAGTTGGAGGTGGGAAAGAGGACTCCTTTCTCTAATCCAATTCGTTTGGGGTAACAGCCGGTGAGGAGGGCGGCTCGGGAGGGAGAGCAGACGGGGGCGGCGACATAGAAGGAGGTGAATTTGCGTCCTTCTTGGGCCATTTGATCGAGGTGGGGGGTTTTGATGGTGTCGGAGCCGAAGCAGCCAAGATCGTTGTAGCCTTGGTCGTCGGTGAAGATGATGATGACGTTTTTGAGGGGGGCTGCAGTGCAGAGGAGAGCGCTGGAGAGAAAGAGAAGAAGTCGCATGTGGGGAGTTTTGCAGTTGAGGAGTTGTTTACGAGAGAAGAAGTGGAGGTTGTGAAAGTTTTTTTGGTGAGAGGGACAACAATTATGCAAACTACTGGTGCGCTAGACCATTTTTCAAAAGTCTATTCGT
>CAZUEC010000165.1:0-5481 GCA_964618865.1 uncultured Roseibacillus sp.
TGCATGATGTGTTGGTGGAGGCGGGTAATGTCTCGGCTTGTTTTGCGGGGCATATTCATCATATGCGGTCTGATCCTAAAGATGGGATCAATTACATTACTTTGGCGACGGTGGGAGGGCATCAGCCGGGAGTTTTTCCTTCAGCCGGATTTTTGCATCAGTATCACGTGGTCACAGTTCGAGAGAATCAGGTGGCGGTGACTGCTTATCCGGTAGGAGAGGCGATCGATGTGCTCGAGCTGACAAAAGATCTGCGAAGGGAGTTGGAGAAGGTGGTTGCTGAACCCGTTGTGATTTCCGGTAATCTTGTTCTCGATGAGAATGGGGGGGTCAATACGGAGTTAGAGATTAGGTTGAAAAATCCGACTAAGAGTGTGGTCGAATATACGCTAACTACGGAATGTGCGGATCATCGTTGGTCTTTTGTGCCCGATCATTTTCATGGTTCTTTTGCGGGTGGGGAAGAAGCGATTTTAGAGGTGGCGGTTTCGCGTGTGTCGCAGGCTTTTGATTCTTCTTTTGATGTTCCGGTGCTGCGTTTGGCGACGGAGTATTTGACGAAGTCTTCTCGTTATCCGTTGCCGGTTAAAACGACTGCGTTGCCTTTTACTTTAGCTCAAGAGCCAGAAGCGGAGGAAGATTTGGTGATGGATTTTAATGGTCAAGATCAGGCTTTGTTAGTGAGTTCGGAACAGATTCCGATTGAGAAAGAGCTGACTTTGGAAGCTTGGTTTCAGGCCCGAGCGTTTGGTCGTAGGGTTGGTTTGGTGACTAAGGCTCAGAGTTCGGATTATGGGTTATTTGTTAGTGAGGGACGGCCTGAGTTTGTTGTTTTTATTGGGGGTTCCTATCTTGTCCTAGAGGCGAGTGAGCCGATGTTGGAGGCTGGGAAATGGCATCACTTGGCGGGGGTTTATGATGGTGAGAGTGCGCGTCTCTACCTTGATGGCGAGCTTATTGAATCCGATAAGAGAGAGGGGGAGAGGCGGACAAACGAATTGCCATTGGTGATTGGAGCTGATGTGAGTCGGAGGGGAGAGAAGTCTCACTTCAATGGACTCATTGGAGCGGTGCAATTGTCAAAGGGGGCGAGATACTTTGGAGAGAGTTTTGAGACGAAGTGGGATTTGGAGGCTGACGAGAATTCTCTTTTTTTGTATAATATGGATTTCGTAGTTGGAAATCAGGTTTTTGATCAATCACTCAATGCGGTTCATGCTGAGATGAAAGGTGAACCTAGGAGAGAGGTTAAGCGTTGAAGGGAGGGGGGCTTTACTTTTTTTTTGGAGTCCACCAAGCATTGATTTTTGCGGAAAGAGCGCGCACGCGTTGAGGGTAATTTTTGGCGAGGTTTTCTTTTTCGTAAGGATCCTTGATGATGAAGTAGAGTTCGGGTTGTGTATCGAGTTGGCCAAGTAGTGGGGTGGGGCTAATGAGTTTCCAGTTGCCGTCGATGATGAAACGGCTGGTGAGGCTTTTCTGGGGATTGCCGTGTTCGATGATATCATGAAGGTAGCTTGCTCCGAAGATAGCTTCACGAGTTTCGACTTCGGTGAAGTTGGTGAGGTTGATGCCTTCTAGATTTTCAGGAAGAGGGGTTTTACAGAGAGCTGCTGCGGTGGGCCAAATATCGAGATTGGAGGCAAGATTTTCGGTATCGAAACGGGGAATGATTTTGTCTTTCCATGAAAAGATAATGGGAGTGCGCACTCCGCCTTCGTAGGGAGTGCGTTTGGAGCGAGGAGCGAAATGGTTGAGTTGGTTCGGAGACTGAATCCATCCGTTATCACAGGTGTAGATGATGAGGGTGTTTTCGAGTTCACCACTTTCTTCGAGCATGGTTATGAGTTCTGCGATGGTGTTATCGAGCCATTCGCAGCAGGCCCAGTAGGCGGCGAGATTTGGGTTTTCGGTTTTGAGAAGATATTTTTCTAGTAGTTCCTTTGGAGGGTTGTGAGGAGTATGTGGGAGAAAAACTCCGTACCAGACAAACCAGGGTTTTTCGCTGGGTTCTGAGATGAAGTCTTTGATCGGTTGTAGGCTTTTTCGCCCAATGGTGAGGCCTTTGTCGCCGTGACGGGCTTTTTTTTCTGGTTTTCCCAGTGTCATTCCTTGGGTGAAGTCGCCTTGTTTGACAGGGTTGTTTTCCCACCATTTACCTGTTTGTAGGCTTCGGTATCCACTTTCCTTTAAGGAGCGAATCCAGTTGGGATGTGATTGCCAAGTTTTTGTGATTTCATTGTTGATTGCAGCTGGACTTGGAGTGGGGGGTGTTCCTTCTTTTTCTTTTGTTTTGTTGGGTGGAGCTGGGTCGTTCCCTGTGATCTGGTGTTGATGAGGGTGGCGACCGGTGAGGATGCTGGCTAGCGAAGGGCGGCAGAGAGGGACGGGGGTGTAGCCTCGTTGAAAGGTGAGTCCGCTAGCTGCGAGTTTGTCGATAGCAGGAGTTTCAATGTGAGGATGGCCCATAAAGCCATAATCTGCCCAAGCTTGATCGTCGGAGAGGAGAAAGAGGATATTGGGTTTCTTTTCTTCGGCAAGAAGCGAAGAGGTTACGAGAAGGAGGGTGAGAAGAGTCTTCATAAGTAATCTATTATCCTTTTAAGAGGTGACGGCCTTTCCAGGTGTAATTGAAACCGGAAAGGGCGGTGAGGAGGAGGGCTCCATAAAGCGTTATTCGTATGAGCCAGCCTTGCGGGTGGGTGAGGGGGTAGAGGAAGTTGTTAGGGAGTTGAGCTACGAGTAACCAAGTGAGTGCGGCGAGGCAGAAGGTGAGTTGTAGGGTTGTTTTCCATTTGCCAAGCTTGTCTGCGGGTATGACTTGGCCTTGTTCGACTGCGATTTGGCGGAGGCCGGTGACAAGAAATTCGCGGGCGATGATGACGGAGGTGATCCAGACGGGGCAGAGTTCTAATGCGGTGAGGTGAATGAAGGCCGCGGCTACCAAAATTTTGTCGGCAAGAGGGTCGAGTAATTTACCGAGGGAGGTAACGAGATTTAATTTTCGAGCGAGGTAGCCATCAAGAAAGTCAGAGAAGGTAGCAAGAGCAAAGCAAATGAGTGCGATGAGATTGCCTTGTTGGGAATGTGCGGAAGCGGCCGCTACGAAAATAGCGGTGAGGACGAGGCGAGCAACGGTGATGGAGTTGGGAAGGTTCATGATGCGGGGAGAGTGATGTGGGGAGAGGCTTTGTTGCTTGGGGTTGTTTTTTGATCTTAGGAGAAAAGAGCTTGTAAGGGGGGCTTGGATGAAGGGGAGGGAACCGGGCTTTTTGGTGTTTGAAGCTAGCTTTACTTCTTATTTGTTCTTAATCTTGCACGTTACTTTTTGTTGATAGTCGTTTATTTGGGGACCGTAAAGCGTCGTCCTCTTCCTTCGCTCCAAGCTTGATTGAGAGACTGGTAAAGGGAATCTAAAGTTGTTAGCTCTTGTATGCGGTATTCGATTGTTTTGGCATGAGTGGTGGTGGGATAGCTTTTTTGGACCATGTTAGCGATTTCAGATCCTGTGATTTGGTCAATGCGATCGGTTAGGTTACGAGCTCTTTCGGTGAGGCGTTGTGCTGCTGAGCTTCCACCTTGTTCTGCGGTGGGGGTGATTTGATAGATTCGGCATAAAGCATTTCCGGTGGTGTCGATGGTGACTTCGGTGACGATGAGTCCGCCATTGAGAACGTAGCTGCTACGAGAGATGGAGGCGATGGAGTCGAGGGAGACCATAAAGTGTCCATCGGGTAGGGCGAGTTGCCAAAAGGCTCTGAGGTCTTCTTCATCGCTGGTTTCCTGAGTTTCTTCAGTTTCTTCCTCTTCTTCGGCATTTTGCTCAGAGGTGGTTTGACCGGCTAGGGGGATCGCGAAGAGAAGGAGAAGGATGAAAAGGCGAGGTAGTTGCATAGGTGGCAGGCTAGGGAAAAGACAGGATGACGTCAAAACTTCGCTCCAGGGATTGAGCGAAGAGGGAAGAGGGGTCAGTCTTTCTTAAGAGATGATGGAATATCGCCCCAATGTAGCTATTTTGCTTGTTCGTGAGGATGGGCGGTTGCTTATCTGTGAGCGACTTAAGGTTAAGGGGGCTTGGCAGTTTCCGCAAGGAGGTGTTGATGAGGGAGAGACTTTAGAAGAGGCTCTGAAGCGTGAGGTGGAGGAGGAAATTGGTCTGCTACCGGAGAGCTACGATATTTTGGAGATGAAGGGGGGCTATCGGTATGTTTATCCGGATGCGATTAAGCAAAAAAAGCGAAGCAAAGGTTGGTATGATGGTCAGGAGCAGACTTATTTCCGCTGTTTGCTTCATGATTCGGAGGCGAAGATTTGTATCGATCGTAAGCCTCGTGAGTTTCGCGATACAAAATGGATTGCTCCCGCTGATTTTGATTTGAAATGGTTGCCAGATTTCAAGCGTGAGGTTTATCGCAAGGTTCTGATGGATTTTTTTGGGGTTCAGCTCTAACAATTTGACTTTAAGCGGAGGGGGAATTTTTCTCTTTCAAAAAGGAAATGAAGTGCAGGCTTGAAAGACGGCCTAGGAAAGGCATCCTCTCCTAATGCCTGTTATTGGAGCTTATGATCGATATCGCCATAAAGAAGGAAGAAAGCTGAAGCTTGCTTCGCTTGATCCTAATGAAAAGGTTCTTGCGGAAGATCTTGATAAAGAGAGTTCATTTGCCTCTTTTGATCAAATGCGTGATGAGCTGCAGCAATTGCAGAAAATGCTTTATGCGCAGAATAAACATCGGGTGTTGGTGGTGATGCAAGCGATGGATACAGGTGGGAAGGATGGTTGTATTAAGCATGTGTTTTCTCGAGTCGATCCGCAGGGCTTGAATGTGGTTTCTTTTAAGAAACCTTCTCCGGATGATCTGGCTCGTGATTTCCTCTGGCGGATACACCAGCACGTTCCCCAGAATGGGCATCTGACTGTTTTTAATCGTAGTCATTACGAAGATATTATCGCGGTAAGGGTAAAAAAGATTTATCCAGAGAAGGTATGGAAGAATCGTTACCAGCACATTGTTGATTTTGAGCGAATGTTGGTTGATGAGGGGACGACTATTATTAAAATTTTCCTCCATATTTCAAAAGATGAGCAAAAGGCTCGTTTGCAAGCTCGGCTAGATAATCCTGATAAGTATTGGAAATTTAATCCTGATGATTTGAAAGATCGGGCACGTTGGGATCACTTTATGGAGACTTACGAGGACGTTATCGAAAAGACGTCTACTGATGTTGCTCCTTGGTTTGTGGTTCCTGCTGATCGTAAGTGGTATCGGAATCTTTGTGTGGCTCGCATTATGGTGGAAGCTCTCAAGGGGTTGAAGATGAAGTTTCCGGAGCCGACTTGGAAGCCAGGTGATATTTCTTTGGAGGATTAAAAGGCGAGGGCCCGATGAGGGGCAGGGCGAAGGCAATTAGCATTCCGGCATTTTTGCCTAGACCGTTTTCCAAAAGTTCGTTCGTTTATCGCCGAGAGAGAATTTCTTG
>CAZUEC010000166.1:0-5467 GCA_964618865.1 uncultured Roseibacillus sp.
CCCATGGTATCTCCATGATAACCGTTTTCGAACGCGACAAACCTCCGCCTCTCTTTCTCACCATTCTGATGACGCCATTGCAATTCCATGCGCAACGCAGCCTCGATGGCCGTACTGCCATTATCCGAAAAAAAACACCGATCCATTCCCGCCACTTGGCAAAGCCGAGCCGCTAACTCACTGGCCCGCGCATTGGCCAGCCCAAGATAAGAACTGTGACAAAGCGTCTTCGACTGCTCCTGAATCGCCTCCACCAACTTCGGATGACCATGCCCATGTAGATTAGTCCAAATACTAGAATTGCCATCGAAGAAACGCCTCCCTTCAGAGTCGATGAGAAAGACCCCCTCTCCTCCCACAATAACTGGAACTTCCACCCCCTCCCATTGCGCTTGGTCAGTAAAAGGATGCCAACTATACAACCAATCCTTCTCTAACCACTGACCAGTCTCTTTCCTCATCTCTATTCTTGATTAGGATCCACCGGATCACGTCCCAACAACTTATCGACTCCCGCAACCAACTTCCATCCACATCGCCCACGCTGATATTTATTAAAAACCACTTCCCGAAGCTTCTCCAAAAGTTCATCCGGAATCGGTTCATGCTTCTCCCACCCCTCATCTCCCTTACGCTGACTATTTAGGCTCCAACGCCCACCGTGATGAATAGCCTTGTAGAAAGTCACCCCCTCCTCATCACGTTCGCGCCAAGTATGATTCTGCATGGCGGAAGCTTTTGCAATCTCCTCACAGACCGCAAGCCCCAACCATGAAAGCGTCTTCTTCTAGAAAAAAAAACCGAATAAACAAACTTAAAGCCCCGCCTCAGCCTTCAGTTCACTAACCAATTCTTGCAACTCTAGTGCCGGGATCGCATACGAACACTCGCGACTAGCGTAAGCAATATTCATTCCCACACACTTCCCATCGAGCGTAATCAAAGGACCACCCGTCGAGCGAGGGGAGAGCGAGGTATCATGCTGCAAGACCCGAGGAAAATTACTGCGACGCTCAGAAAACCTCCCCGTCAACATATCATTTCGCGTGAGACGCTCCGGAAACACCACTTGCCTCTCACGCAACTCCACCTCGAAGGTCAATTCCTCATATTCAGGATCTACTGGTGGATTCTCTTCCGCAAACGCAAAAGGATCTTCCACTTCGATAAGCTCCTTCGACTCCTCCCTCTCCATTTCTCGCGAAACAACAAAAGTCACAAATTCTCCCGGACTCCGTCCTTCCAAAACCTGAGGAACCTCCTCTCTCGTCTCCACCTCCACGCCCTCTAACGATACAATCAAATCTCCTTTTTTGAGTCCCGCATCCCGCGCTCCACTATTCGGACTAATCGCCACCACCTTCAAAGGCGCTTCCCCTTCTCCCCCCTCCATCACGATTCCTAAAACCGCTAACAACTCTTCACCCACGGCACGAGCATTAGCCGCCATCACGCCCAACTGTGCTCGTCGACGAAAACGAGTACTCGCACTATTCGAAAGCACAATCGAACCATGCTCTGGTTCTCCCTCAGCATAATCCACAGGCTCTAACCCTTCCGCTTCCACTTTGATCATCGTAACATCCCACTCCGGACTAGACGCAACCACCAAGAAATCGTGAAACCGCTTTTTACCAACCACAACACTTGAGCTTTCATTTTTTTCAAACTCACTCGTCTTCACCAAAATCAAACCATCCTCACTCACCACCACCCCATACCCAACCACGACAGAATCATAAATAACCGCGCTCCCCGTTTGAAAAACTTCAGTCACCGCATCATAGGACGCTCTGACCTGGACCCCTTCTTTACGAAAGTCTCCCTCCAGGCTCTGCCCCGACATCTGTCCTGCCGTAAGCAGGCTGATTGTTAGAAAAATATATTTACTCACGCCCACCTAATTTCAATTCAATCACTTCTTCTTCTCCATCCCTTCGATAAGTTAAAGAAAGAACATCCCCTTCACTTTTTTTCTGCAAAGCCTCTTTCAAACCCTCGATGGAATCAACCTTCTCTTCCCCCAGCTTCAAGAGAACATCTCCTGCTTGCAAACCAGCCTGCTCCGCAGCCTGATCCTCGACCACCTCCTCAATAAAAACCTCGGACTCCTCATTCTCATCCAATTGCACTCCTAAAAAACCAGACAAACGCTGAGCAAAAGGACCATTCCCGACAAACTCCCCTTCCAGCATCACCTCCCAATTCTCAACAAAGTTACTCATCGGAATGTGCAAATTCTCTCCCTTCACTTTGCCTACCCGGCTATGAATCCCAATCAAACGACCATGAAGATCAAATAAAGGACCACCGGAATCTCCTCCAATGAGAGTCCCATCACTTTGCCAAGTACGCTGAGCCATTCGCACGATTCGACCCAATCGCACCACCACCCCACGCTCCTTATCGTAGCCACCGGAATGCCCTAAAGACATGATCCAATCACCTAACAGAGTCGAATTTTCACGCTCCACCTCCACGTAAGGAAACGGACCCTCACCCTCAATTTGCGCCATCGCAGCATCCGTATTCGAAATCAGCCCCAAAGTCCGAACCGGATAGCGAGTGCCATCCTCCATCACCGCCTCAATCGTACGATTGACCCCCCCGCTCACATGCGCAGCAGTCAAGATCAACCCGTCGGGACTCACAATCACTCCACTGCCTGACCCCTTCTCCTCACCCAACTCCAAACAAACAGTCGCCGCTCGAGTACGAGGCAGATTCGATTTCAAAGCATTCTCAATATTGCGCAAATCCTCCACCGATTCCGGTGCCGCAAGATCATTAAAATAATGACGCCTGTATTCTCCCCAGCTCATTTGGGAAGCCACACAAAAAAAAGCCAAGAAACAGGAAAAGAGACGGAATTTCATCGAACTTAGATATCCTACGCAATTTTGAAGCCAAATCAATCGACAAGATTGTGAATAAAGCAGCAACCAGCACCCATCCCCCCCAAAAACCTCCCTTTATTTTAAAATTTCGTACCGAAAGAGACACCACCCTGTATTCCTTCCAGTTCGAGATTTTACAGTGGATTCCCGAAAGACACTCCCCCAAGCTCTCGCGAGTGACGACCGTGTTAGAGGTAATCGATGGAGGAACGAGTTACCTCGAAAAACGAGGAATCGATGAGGCTCGCCTCAATATGCAACGAATCGTAAGCCATCATCTCGGCTTCACCCGCGTCCAACTCTACCTCGAGTTCGATCGCCCCCTCACCGAAGAGCAGCTCATCCCCATTCGAAAGTCTCTCAAAAAACGCAGCCAAGGCATCCCTTTGCAACACGTCCTAGGCGAAGTAGAATTTCTATCCTTAGACTTCAAATGCGATGCACGGGCTCTCATTCCCCGTCCCGAAACCGAAGAACTCGTCAGCCTCATCCTCAAACAATCCCTCCCCCAACCCACCCGCGTCCTCGACGTCGGAACCGGCTCCGGCGTCATTGGCCTTTCCCTTGCTCACGAGCTCAAAAATCCAGGCGAAATCGTTCTCTGCGACCTTTCCCCAGAAGCACTCTCCCTCGCCCAAGAAAATGCCAAAACCCTCGCCAAAGAAGCCTCCTTCGTAGAAAGCGATCTCTTCTCAAACATCACCGGCACCTACGACCTCATCGTCGCCAACCTCCCCTATGTCCCCGAAAACGAGCGCAAAACCCTAGCTCCAGAGCTAACCCACGATCCCGACCTCGCCCTCTTTTCCGGTCCAGATGGAATGGACCTAATCCGCAAGTTCACCTCCCAAGTCGCCAATCATCTCAATCCAAATGGCCTCCTCGCCATGGAAGTCGGCCACGATCAAGGCCAAACCACGGCCGACCTCCTCCAAAAAGACCAAAACCTACAAGCAATCGAAATCAAAAACGACCTCTCTGGAATCCCCCGCTTTCCTTTTGCTCGTAAAAAATAAACCGAACCAAAATTCCTCCCCCCAGTTCGAAGCCCTTTTCCTCCAAAGAATTCCATTCCTCAATATTGACAGGAACGGCCATCTCCCGACATCTTCCCCCCTCCGCCGCTCATCCGGCGGTCGCACCTACCTCATATATGGATACACTACTCGTTCACGGAGGGACTCGCCTAAAGGGAGCCATCAACATTTCTGGTTCCAAAAACGCCTCCCTTCCCATTCTCGCCGCCACCCTACTCACTGAGGAAACAGTCATCATCAGCCATGTTCCCGATGTCTCAGACACCAACTACATGCTCCAGATCCTCTCCGCCCTCGGCGCAGAAGTCGAACGCTCCTCAGGCACCGTACGCATCAAATGCGCCAACATCATCCCCGATGCTCCTTACGAACTCGTCCGCCGCATGCGGGCCTCCATCTGCGTAATGGGTCCCCTTCTCGCCCGTCTCAATCGAGCCACCGTATCTCTTCCTGGTGGTTGCGTCATTGGCGACCGACCAGTTGATCTCCACATCCGAGGACTCGCCGCCCTCGGAGCCGATTGCGATGTCGAAGGAGGAAACATGGATCTCAAGGCTCCCTCCGGAGGCTTGGTCGGTTGTGAATTAGATCTTCGTGGCAAACACGGCCCCACCGTCCTCGGCACCGACAACATCATGATGGCAGCCTGCCTCGCCAAAGGCACCACCATCATCGAATCCGCCGCCTGCGAACCCGAAGTCATCGACTTAGCAAAATTTCTCAATTCCATGGGTGCCAAAATCGAAGGCGCAGGCACCCGCCGCATCACGATCGAAGGAGTCGAAAAACTAGGAGGCACCGAGCACACCGTCATCGCAGACCGCATCGAAGCAGGAACCTTCATGGCCGGCGCAGCCGCCTTCTCCGAAGGAATCACTCTTCATCGCGTAGTCGAAGACGATTTAGCCGCCGCAAGCAAAGTCCTCCGCGAGTGCGGACATAGCGTCGAGTTTAATCCCGCAGGCACATCAGTCACCATCACCCCCGGCGAGAACCCCGTTGGAGCTCAAATCACAACCGCTCCCTACCCTGGGTTCCCCACCGACATGCAAGCTCAATTCACCGCCCTCTTTGCCACCACCCAAGGCATCTCGGTCATCGAAGACACCATCTTCCCTCAACGTTTCATGCACTGTGCCGAACTCTCACGCATGGGCGCAAACATCAACGTCGATAACGGCACCGCCGTCGTCACCGGAGTCGACCAACTCTCGGGAGCTCCCGTAATGGCATCCGACTTACGTGCCTCCGCCGCCCTCGTTCTCGCAGGCTTAGCTGCCAAAGGCACCACCGCCATTCACCGCCTTTACCACATCGATCGAGGCTACGAACACATCGACGAAAAACTCCTTCTCCTAGGAGCCAATGTCGAACGCGTTCGCGAAAAATAACCTCGTTTCGAGAAACAAAGTCTTCGCCAACACTCACCAGAGTTTTGTCAGATCTCTAAATACAAAAAATCTAACAGAATATCTTTCTAAGCTTTATCTCCTCTCTCCTAGTTTCCGACAACGCGCTCCATTCATTGCACGC
>CAZUEC010000167.1:0-5438 GCA_964618865.1 uncultured Roseibacillus sp.
CTAACTGGTTCTTGGATCGCGACACGGTGCACGAAAGCATTTTTCAAAAAACTTTCGCAAGAGCTTCTATTGAAAGAGTAGGCTTTTTCGACAAAATGCTTGGAATCGGATCTGAGATGAGAGGATTTTTCCTCTTCCCTGTTAGGGGACGAGCACTCCGTAACGAAGGAAACGTTTCGGGGAAGAGCCATTGAATCTGACTTCTAGAATGCCATCGGTACCGGGAGCGGAATTATCGTTAACAATTTCCAACTCACTAAGTGGGTCACCTAGGGTATGCCAATCTACGAGGTTATCGGAGTCTTCAACAGTGACTTCGAAGCCGTCGGTGAGAGCGTCTCCCGAAACGGGGATACGAATGGAAGGGTTATTCTCTCCTGCAATGATAAGCTGTGGAAGGGTCGATAAGTCGACATCTGCATCGCCTTGGCGGAAGACGAACTCGAAGACATTGGCAAAGCCGTCTTCATCGCTATCTCCTAGGAAGCCAGATTCAATGCCTCGTTCTTGAGCCCAGGCGATGAATTCAGCGCGGCCAAAGGTTTCAATCCAAGCTTCAAGAATAAGCAAATAGTCGGGGTCATTGAGAGTGCGGCCTACGGGAGGCATTCTAAAATTCGGATTCAGGGATGAATCACGAAGATAGAGAACTGAACTTTCTGGACTTCCTGGAGTGACGATGTGGGCATCAGTAGCTCCCAGATCTCCGGCTTCGGTTTCTCCATTGATGATGCCAGTCAAGCTGAGGGGGGTGTTCAGCAAGGCGTCAAAGCTAGCTCTTCCCGCTTCGGAACCTGGTTGGTGACAGAAGGAGCAATTGGAATCGAGATACGAGCGAACTCGGGCCTCTAAGCCTTGCGATGAGTCGTCGATGCTCACGGAAGTCAATAGGGTGTCGAGTGTTTCGAAATCTGGGCCTTCGTCAAAGATGCCTAAACTGGCAAAAGTGGTCAGCTGGTTTGCGGTGATTCCTGTTGATGGGTAGGTAAGGGGGTGATTGAGTTGGCGTGACTTCATCCCTAAAACACTGCCCGCATTGCTCTGGTGACATTCAAAACATTGGGCGCGAGAAGGGTATTCCCAAACTTGAGTGCCTGGGGAGCCGTCAAGATTGGTGATATCAAACGGGGCTGATTCGGCATCGTTGATCAGATCGGCGTCGGAGCCATCTGCTCGCCAGCGGTAGGTGAAGAAGAAATAAGTGCCATTTGCGCCTCGGACTGAAAAACGGGTCTCTAAGGGGACGAGACTGGCAGGGTCTTCTGGATTTCGTAGATCAGAGGGAAGGGCAAAGTGCTTGATGAAAACGGTGCCAATGGGGTAGGCCCAGCTTCCGTCTTCGGAGTAGGTGATTTGTTCATCCGCGAGATCGTATTCGCCATCGATGCCTGCAGTGTTTGGAACGGCAATCCAACGGAGCTTCGCAGCGCGGTCAGACCAAAGCTCGGAAGCAGGCTCGAAGGGGATCAATCCTTCTCGCGGAGTCATGGTGGCCAAGTTGGTAAAGGCTCCTGTTTGGGAGAGGAGAGCAGGTGGCTCTGGGTTGGGTGCAGAGGCATTGAAGAGGCGGAAAACACGGTTTCCATCTACCATATAAATCTCTTCACCTGTTGGTCCTGCGGTCATTTGTCGTATGCCGACAGAAGAGTTTAACAAGAGGCGAACAGAATAGTTAGACGGAGTGCTGACGCCATCAGTTAGAGTGAAATTTTCTGAGGGCGCACCTGCTGATTTGTAATCGAGAGCCCAGATGCGGCCACTATTTTGGTCGGCAAAAATGAGCTGTTGGTCGATGGAAGGCCATTGGGAGCCTCGGTAGAAAAGTCCTCCGCTCGCGACGCGACCAAAGTTTTTACCCCAGTAAGCGAGGGGGGCGGTTTCCTTTCCGAGGGCAATGGGGGCATATTGAGAAGGAGGGCGGGAGCGTCCTGTTTCAGAAGTCTGGGATTGTGAACCTTCGAGGTAAGGCCATTCCCAGTTTGCTCCGGGTGAAAGTAAATCGACGGTTTCAAAATCACTGCCATTGCCGGAATTCGAGCCGACGATAAAGAGGGCGACATCGCCATCCACGGGATCGACGGCCATTCTCCAAGGGTTACGAGTTCCTAGGCCTTGATGTTCGTCGAGAGCAGGGCCGTGGGTGGGTGTGTTGGGAAAAGAGGCACTTCCTGCCGCAGGAGGGTTGAGGAGGAAATAATTGTCAGACGGAATCATGTAACTTCGTCCAGAGAAGTTATCGACGTGAAAATAATTGTGGTCCGGAAGGCAACTTTGTGAGGTTCCCGCGACTGCGTTCGGCCCCGTAGAACCTTGTAAAGTACGGGTGGGAGGCTGACTGATTGAGCCTCCTTGGTTATCGACATCAATGCGAAGAACGGCCCCCTGGAAGATGCGATCGACTCGTTGGACGTCCTGATAGAAATCGACTCCAACTCGACTGTCTGAGAACTCCATATCTCCCCAAGCGATTAATAAAAACCCGTCTTGATCGAATCCCAGGCTTCCTCCGAAATGTTGTCCTTCGTCGCGAGAGTGTTGCTGAATGAGAACAAGTTCTGAACTGGAAGGGAAGGTGCCGGTCGCTTCATTGCGTGTGAAGCGTGAGACTCGGTAGAAAAAGTCGCCATCATCACTGGTAAAGCCATGAGCAAATTCGGCGGTGGTGGAGTAAAATGCGTAGATATGATTTCTATTCGGAGAGCCTGGCAGGTTGTAGTCAGGGTGGAAAACGACGCTTCTTAAACCACCGTTATCTCCGTTCACAATGCGTGAAGCAATATCGAGGACTTCGGTTTGTGTATTTGTATTGGGGTTTGAGGCGTCGACTCGTTGGATTGCTCCTCGGCGTTCTATGATGTGAAGGTTGGTCGAGCGAGGCTCGGAGACCAAACCCTTCAATTGTGAGAAATTGAGGTTAGGAAATGCTACTTCTGTTGCCCAATTCTCATTGATGGGGCCGGAAGAAGGGTTGATGATGGGAAGAGCTCCATCGAGATAAGGGCCGACGCCTCCGACGGTTTCGACACCGGCAAGAGTTTGGTCGGCAGCAGGGAATTCTTGTTCGTTATTTGGGTCGGTGCCAAAAAAGATTTCTTCGCCATCAGAGGAACCATCACCATCGGTATCAGCGATAGTTGGATCACTGCCATGAGTATTGACTTCAGAGCTATCTGAAACTCCATCGCCATCGGTATCAGCCACAATGGGGCTTGTGCCATTGGTGAATTCATCAAGATTGGAGAGGAGGTCGCCATCGGGATCTCCACTTGCTCCGTTGTCTCCTAGCGCGCCAGTAACAGGGTCAAAGCTGAGGCCAAAGGCGAATTCCCAAATATCGGGAAGGCCATCGTTATCGGCATCCGCATCAGCTGCTGGGGCAAGTAGACTGTTGAGAGATTGTTCGTTGATACCGGCATTGTAAATCAAAGCGACTTCATCAGCATTCAGTACTCGGTGCCAGAGTGCGAGGTCATCGATTTGACCATTCCACTGCCGATTGTCGGCATCGGGATTATTACCGATGAAGAGAGGGTTGTTAGAGTTCGTTAAATTGACAGTGTTGTTGCTAGAACTTGTGAGAAGACCGTCGATATAGAGGCGCGTGCCACTGGGCCCAGATGTTGCCACCACATGGTGCCATTCATCGTCGTTGACATCTTCGGAAGTGTCGAAGATATCACCGACTCCTCCTGCGTATCCTACGGTGTTGGTTTGCTGCCATCTGGCGATCCGGTAATTGGAGCCTTCGCCTTTTGAGATGAGGGTTTGAAACCCAGTATCAAATTCATCAATGAGCATCCATGCGGAGATGGAGATTACGTTGTTGCTTTCGTCAATATCAGCTGAGTCTGGAGCTTCAGCATAGCCTCCACCATTCCCGCTATATCCAGCCGAGCCGAAGAGTCCGGCTCCAAATCCCGAACCAGTTCCTCGAAAATCAAGATCATCGTCGTTTGTGTTGGCGCTGCCAAAGATTTCGCCGGCTTGATCCTCTAAGTTGTTTTCGAAGGGCCAATAAGCGGTGAGTTGATCGGCGAGTTGAATAGGGTTTTCGTTGCTTTCGCCAACAGTGAGAGAAAAGCCATTCAGGGCTGCAAAATTGCTCGCGTTGTCGCCGCCCGGGTTATTATTTACTGAAAGCTCAAAAGAATTGAAACCAACTGGAGCCGTAAACTGAAACGTGACAAATGGGTTTGCAGGGGAGGTGACGGGGGAGGTGAGAACATTGCCGTCACCAAGGTCGAGGACAACAGGGCCAACTTGGTCATTTCGGTCGCCAATGGCATAGGCCGTTATTGTCACTGCATCACCGGCAGAGATACCCGTCAATCCCGTGATAGTTGCAACGGGGTCATCAGGGCCAGCACTGGACGCGTTTACAAAAATGTACCCATCGAGGATCGGTTGGTTGTCTCTTGGTCCACCCCCATTTTGGGAAAAGCTTCCTCCGAAAAAATCTAGGGTAGCGTTTGTACCTACCCCTGTAACAGCATTTTCTCTTGTACCGCCGGTGAACTGATTGACTGGAGCGCTGAGATCAACTGCGCTGTCAGCAACGGCAAAATCAGCCGAGGTTGAGTTGGTGGTGGCTCCGTCACCGCGGAAGTCAACAAGAAGTGTGAGTTGTCCATAGAGAGGGGAGATCAACAAGGGGATGAGGCTGCACGTTTTGATAACGTTTAGCTTGGGGTTTCTTTTTTTCATGGGTTTGTGAGGTTTTTTAGGTGAGCTCTATTGGAGAGTGAGTTCTTCTCTAAGTTGATAAGGAATATGTTCGTATGCGAGTAAGCCGAATTTCGAAAAGATGTTATCCGCAGTTCGAGCCAATGCCTGGTTTGTGGTCCAAAGTTCTTCGAGGTGAATGATGTCTTCTTGGAAGAAATCTGGGAGGCGCTCTTGTGGCCTTCGCAACTCGGCAGCGCTAGATCGATTGAGGTAGTAGAACTTAGTAACGATCGGAGTCAGCTTGCTTCTGATTTTATTAGAGTCGGTTGTTGTTTCTAAAAGTTTAAGTTCATTGATGAGCTCAATAGAAATTCGCTGAAAAAGAAGAGTGGTTTCGTTTGCACTGGAAAGAGAGGCAATCTCTTCAAGGGAAACCGTTTGCTCTGACTGAAGATGTGGAGGGAATTTAGAAGTGGGAGCAGGACTCTCTACGCTCTCTAATGCCGATGATTGATTGTTTCCTGATTTTTGTTCAGATCGAGTTTGTGTTTGTTCGGTATCGTCGTTCTGACTCGATGAGAGAAAATACCAAGCCAAGACCACGCTTGCCATGATTGCAGCAGACAGGGTTATTCGACTCGTTTTGGGACTCATGCTTAAAAATGAACTGAGATTTTGAATGATTTTTCAGCCGAGGAGCTTACTCACGATTTTATAAAACTCATAATCTTTGCAGATTCTAAGGTTAATACGTGTTGAGAATATTTAAAGTA
>CAZUEC010000168.1:0-5433 GCA_964618865.1 uncultured Roseibacillus sp.
TCGCCATCGGTGAGATTGTCTCCATCGGCGTCAGCGATGTTAGGGTCAGTGGAGAAGGTGCCGATTTCAGCTTGGTCACTAATTCCATCGTTATCGGAATCTTGTAAACGAATGAGGCTCAACTGAGGGAAGTTAAGAGACGGAGTAGGGTGTTTTAGGAGGGGTTCAACTTTCTTTTTTGAGATGAGTTTTTTTACTAGGATTGCCCTCTGAATAGAAACGAGATCGGCTTGGAGTCATTTTTTAATCGAAGGATAGTGCTTTTTTTGTGCTCGTTGAGTATTTGGTATTAAGCTTGGTATTTTTCATTTCAGGTAGCAGACTCTAGTTTATTCGATGGATTCACAGGACTTACAGCAAACTCCGCCTCCGCAGCAGACGGTAATCGTACAGCAGGCTCCATCCAACGGGCTGGGTCTATCAGGTTTTGTCACTTCGTTAGTGAGTTTGATTTTCTGCGGTATTCTTTCCCCGATAGCGCTTCTACTGTCCTTGTTTGGTTTGATTAAGCGTCCTCGTGGGCTTGCTATTGCGGGTTCGATCATTTCCGGCCTTCAGCTTCTTTTTATCATTATAGTTGGGATTGCTCCTATTTTGGCCACGGTCGGGCTTGGGGCAGCGGCGGTCGGGCTTGAGGCAGCGGCACAGGCCGAACAGGAAGAACGCTTCAAAGCGAATCGAACCGCGATCATGGAGACGCTTCGCACGACCGATGATTATGAAAAAATTCAGGAGCTTCAACTCGACTATCTAACGATTACTGATGAAGAGTTTAAAAAGCTTATCAAGGAAGCGAAGGAACGAGTCCCTAATCCGAATCTGGACCCGAGTTCTTCTCAGGAGGAGTAGGCTTGTTGCGTTTCTAGGTTTTTCGTTAGTGCGAAGTCATTTCCGAATTATTTTTTGGAATAAAAATAGGATATGTGCGTCTCACTTCGCTCATGAATTTGAGTCTGATGGGAAAGGGCATTTTTGGAGTGTAGGCGAGGTCTGTGACTAAAAATAATTCTTTGCCAAATAGACTCAGTTGTTATGCTGGGGGGATTTCATGAAAGTCTTTCTTTCTTCCTTTTTACTACGGTTCTGTTTTTTACGGACTTTAGTTTTGATGGTGGCCCCATTGTCTGCAGACCCTCTTGATTTGAGCGTGGGGATTGCAGCGCAGAGTTCTACGCTTGATGCTTTTGAGGCGAGTTTAGCGCTCGATGGAGTGACGAACTTTACTCATACCTTCAGAACTGATTCGAATCCAACATGGCAGGTTCTTTTGCCTGAATTTCGCTCATTTGAGACGGTGACAATTCTAAGCCGGAATAGCCGTCAACAGCGGATGCGTGATATTACTATCGAAGTTGTGTCCTTTGAGGGGAATGTTAGTTCTGACTTTACGGGAGGGGTGGTCGTTTATTCCTCACCGCTGTTGAATCCAAATAATATTCTTAATGGACCTACGAGTCTTTCTGTTGAGACGGGAGGTGTCGTCGGGAATATGATACGGGTGAGGCGAACACCCGATCCGACAAGTAGTGGTGACGATGCTAGTGCGCTTTCTTTAGATGAAGTTTTCGCTGAAGGAAGTGATCAGTTACTTTTTTTATCGTCGACTTTTTCTAGCACTGCGCCAGGTGATCCGGTGGAATTGCAGTGGGAGGTGAATTCGGCTTTTAATTCACTTTCAATTGATCAGGGGGTCGGAGATGTTACTTCTCTGACTAATTCAGGAACTGGTAGTATTACGATTAATCCTGGTCCTACTAATGATACCGTATACACGATTACGGCAGTCAATTCCTCGGGGAGTTCTTCGGCTTCGGCTTTAGTTCAGGTTACCGATAATCCTCTGATCTATTCTTTTACGGCTGATGCTGGATTTGTGGAGGCGGATGAGGTGGTCAATTTAGCATGGAATGTGAGTGGGAATATTACCTCTCTTTGGCTTGATGGAGAGGATGTTACGGGGCAATCTTCTGCGACAATCAGACCTAACGGTCAGATGAATTCTATTCTAACTGCCGTCAATAGTTTTGGTTCTGTGGAGGCTGAGATAACGGTGTTTGGGGTTACAGGAGCTCATGCTATTATTTCGGAATTTGGTGCGAGTAATTCTGATGTGCTTGATGATGAAGATGGCGATAGCTCTGATTGGATTGAGATTTATAATCCATCGGATAGTTTGTTGAATTTAGGAGGCTATTTTCTCACTGATAATGCTCTTGAACTGAATAGATGGGCTTTTCCTCCGACTACTCTTGCGGCGGGAGGGCGACTTATTGTTTTTGCTTCTGGGAAGGATCGCACGGTTTCGGGGGCTGAACTGCATACGAATTTTAGTCTTTCTTCGAATGGAGAATATCTTGCGCTGGTTAGACCGGATGGAAGCTCGATTGCGACGGAGTTTAGTCCAGAGTATCCGAATCAACGCACAGATGTTTCCTACGGATTTGATAGTTCGGTCCCGCGGTATGGCTTCTTCGAGGATCCTACCCCAAATCAAGAGAATGGAGACTCTGCGCAGGGTCTAGTTCGAGATACTTCTTTTTCAATTGATCGCGGGTTTTATGAGTCACCGATCGCTGTTGAGATTACAACGTTAACTAGTGATGCGGTGATTCGTTATACTTTAGACGGAACAGTTCCAACTGCGAATACGGGGTTTCTCTATGAAGGGGCACCGCTTTCGATTGCGGAAACCACGGTGTTACGGGCGGCGGCTTTTAAGGAAGGATTTCTGCCGACTGATGTGGATACACAGTCTTATCTTTTCCTTGGGGATGTGGTGACTCAGCCAACGATGCGGACGGAGGTGACCCAAGATCCTATTTTGGGGCCGCAGCTCACGGATTCTTTGAGCTCTATTCCAACAATATCGCTGAGTTTCATGAGTCCGGAGGGGAATGATATTAATCGTGTCGAGATTCCCGTTTCCGTAGAGTTAATTAATTTTGAAGATGAGGCGATTCAAGTTGATGCTGGTGTCGCCCGTTTCGGGAGCCGTACGACTGATTTTGAGAAGCGAAGTTTTCGACTAGAATTCCGTTCGCAGTATGGTCCTAGTCGTTTGGAATATCCGCTTTTTCCAGCAGAGAATGAGGTGATTCCTCCTGTTGATTCGTTTGATAGTTTAGACATTCGCGCGGGCAACCATGATATGGTTTCGCGGGGTGCGTATTTGGGAAATCGCTTTGCGGATGACTCGACTCTCGAAATGGGGCAAATCGCGCCTCACGGGCGGTTTGTTCATATTTATTTTAATGGTGAATATCGTGGACAGTATCATCTTCGCGAGCGCTGGAGTGCTGAGATGCTCAGTGACTATCTCCCTGGGGATGATGAAGATTATGATACCATCAATGCAAATAACGCAGGACGTCAATTTCTAACAGGAAACTTGACGGATGGTGATTTGACGGAATGGAATCAAATCCAATCTTTCCTAGCTGGGCCAACTCCGTATTCGGATGTTAAGGATTTATTGGATGTGGCAAATTTGATCGATTTCATGCTGCTCTTTACCTATGGGACATGCGAGAGCGAGTTTCGAGCAGGAGGTTCGGCGGAGAATGGGGTTGGGTTCAAATTTTTCCTGAAAGATGCTGATGGGTTTCTGCAACCACCAGTTGGTGGGTTTTTGCCTCCTGGTGGATTTTATCCAGCGACTCATAATGGACCGCTGAATGCGATGACTTTGTTACGTAATGAGGCTGATCCTGAGTTCATGACCTTGTTAGCAGATCAAATTCATAAGCGGATGTTTAATGATGGTGTGTTGACCCCAGATAAGAATGCGGCGCGGTTACAGCGAAGGGTAGATGAATCACGATTGAGTTATCTTTCTGAAACCGCTCGTTGGGCCTCGCATGATGGTGCAACTATTCGGACTCCCGAGGAATGGGAAGAGTATCACCAGTTCTTTTTTGATACGGAATTTCCGATTTTGACGGATGAACGTATTGTTCTTCTGGAAGAGGCGGGGATGTACCCGGATATCGATGCGCCAGTTTATGTGCCTCATGGAGGTCTCGTTGGTCAGGCGGGTCAGTTTACACTATCAGTTTCGAATTCTGTTCCGATCGTTTATTATCAAACTGGTCCTTCCTCGGTTGATCCTCAGTCTTTGGATCCTAGGCTGGTTGGAGGAGCGGTGAATCCGGCGGCGAGTGTGCTTTCGTTCGAAGGGGGGGCGGCGGGTGTCGGGCCTACGGATTTTGTGAATTCGGGTGATGACTGGAGATATCTCGATACGGGAATAGACCCAGGGTCGAGTTGGATTTCGGCAAGTTTTAACGATTCTTTATGGGAAGTGGGTCCTTCTGAGTTGGGTTATGGTGATAACGATGAAGCGACGGTGGTGGACTTTGTGGATACAAATCCTTCTTTAGGAGGAGTTCAGAAGAATGCGACGACCCTTTTTCGGAAGACGGATGTGCAGGTTCCAGATCCTAGTGTGTTTGAAAATTTCACTCTTAATTATCTCTTTGATGATGGCATTGCGATTTACATCAACGGGGTGGAAGTTGTTCGTGAGCATCTTACCTCGAATGCGGCTTTCGATGAATTTGCGACGGAGACTGTGACGAACAATGCAACAGGAACAATTACTTTAAATTCGAGTTTATTCGTTGCAGGCAACAACATCATCGCGGTTGAAATTCATCAAGCTGCGAGTACAAGCTCTGATATTAGCTTTGATTTGGATCTTACTGGGAATCCACCCGGAAGCGGACAAATGCAGACGACTACACTTTCTTTGAACGAGCCCAGCTGGGTGGTATCACGTTCTTTTGATCCGGGGACAGGGGAGTGGAGCGCGCTCAACTTTGCTTTCTTTACTCTATTCTCTGTCCCTGCAGATGAGACGAATTTGGTAGTTTCGAAGATTCATTATAATCCGGCGAACCCTTCTACTGCGGCAGAGCTTGCTGTTTCTGATGATGATGATGACTTTGAGTTTCTCGAGCTTTTGAATGTGGGTGAGAATTCTATTGATCTTTCCGGTGTGACGATCTCGGAAGGCATCACTTTTTCGTTTGGTTCTACTAATGAGCTTCCAGTAGGCGGGCGTCTGATAGTTGCTGAGAATAGAGAGGCCTTTGAGGCACGTTATCCTTCTTCTCTTGGTTCAGTGGTATTTGCTACTGATTTGTCAGGAAGTAATGAGTATGGAGGGAGGCTTTCGAATGGTGGGGAAAGGATCGTGCTCACAAGTGCATCGGGGACGATTATTCATGATTTTTCTTATGATGATGATTTGCCTTGGCCGATTGTTCCCGATGGATCTGGGTACAGTTTGGTGCTGCGAAATCCGGGAATTCCGATTCCAGATCATTCCATTGCAAGTAACTGGGCAGCGAGTGCAGAAATTGGGGGCTCTCCAGGTTCGGGAAGTGCAGTTGGTCTCGTTGGTGATCCTTTTGTCGATCAGGATAATGATGG
>CAZUEC010000169.1:0-5428 GCA_964618865.1 uncultured Roseibacillus sp.
CACCCAAGACCTGCGCGACGCCGACAATGCCCGCCTCCAACGCCGCATCCGCGAACTCACCCAAGAACGCGACAAATTAGCCGCTTCCACCCTCAATCAAGAAGTCAAAGAACTCAAAAATCGCATCGACCTCGTCGAAGACGAAAAGCGCATCCTAGCCCGAAAACTTTCCGACACCCGCTCCGAACTCGAGCAAGCCAACACCCGCATCACCAACCTCGATCAAAAAGAGAAAAAAGCCCGCAAAGTCGCCAATCAACTCAACTCCATGCTCGAAAAAGAACGTGAAATCGCCGGAGGAGTCATCGAAGGGCAGCGCGCACAACTCAAAAAACTCTCCAAAGAACTGACCGAAACCAAACAAATCCTCCTCGTCGAACGCCAACAAACCAAACGCCTCGAAAGGCTTCTCACCGACGCTCGCAGCGAAATCGAAACCCTCACCACCGAACGCAACCACCTCCTCAAAGAACGAGACCACCTAGCAGAACTCCTCCAACTCAATCAAGGAGACCGCATCCAACGCCTCATCGAACAAAATATGACCTTGGCTCGCGACCTTCGCGAATCCAAAGAAACCCTGACTAAGCTCACTCAAAATGCCGACGCCAACGCCGAAGACCTTCTCGGCGCCAAGCGAGACCTCGCCATGGCGAAATCAAAAATCATCGAACAACGAGAAGACAGCGACGCCGAACTCGAACGCATCCGCGATCTCGAACGCAGACTAGCTGACGCCTACGAAGAACTCAAAGCACGCGAAAACCTAGCCGAAATCGACTCTGACCTCGCAGAAGAAAACCGCATGCTCCGAGATGTCGCCGACAAACTTCTCCGAACTCAAAAAAGACAACGCGAACAAGCCGCTCTCATACTCCAAACAGCTCAAGATCTAAAAGACGACCCCCAACTCACCGAAGCAGTCGAACAACTTGTTGGACAAGAGCTCGCCCTCACCGCCGATGAGAAAATGATGATCGACAAAGACCTCTCCGTCACAGGCCAATTCAAACTCAACACCGGTCGCAACACCCCCGAACAAGTGAGACTCTCAAACGCCGAACTTCGCCGCTACACCAATGTCGTCGACGGCTTAATTGAAAAAGCATACGCCCGCGGCAAAACCGAAGTCGCCTTAGACCTCAGCGAAGAACTCATCGAACAAAACCCCGGCTACTACCCCGCCATGTTAGACCAAGGCGTCATCTTCCTTAAAATGGGCTTCCCAGACAAAGCCATCGACTCCTTTAACAACGCCGTCACCCTCCGAGTCGGAGCCCTCCCATACGCTAACTACATGAAAGGAGTCGCCTACCACTCCCTAGAACAATTCGAAAACGCTCAAAAAGAATACGAAGTCGCCGTCAAACTAGACCCCACCAATGGAGACGCCTTGAATCGACTCGGCTACCTCCACGCCAATGCCGGACGCATGAATGAAGCCCGCGACAAATTCGAACTAGCCTACCGTCTTGATGAAGACCACCTCGAACCCCTCATCAACCTCTCTGTCCTTCATAACAAAATGGGAGAACCCAAAGCCGCCCTCAACTACTACCGTAAATTCCGTCAAGCCGGAGGCCAGCCGCGCCCCGAACTGGAACTCCTTCTTGCCAAAGCCAATCAGGAAGCAAAGCAAGAAAACAAGAACAATCCAGACAAGCCAAAAACGGGAGCCACTCCCGTCCTTGCCAAACCCACCCCCTAGACCGCTCTAAAAGTTCATGCCCGAACTTCCCGTTGCCCTCACCATCGCCGGGTTTGACTCCTCGGCAGGAGCCGGACTGCAAGCCGACCTACTCACCTTTCACAACCAAGGCTACCACTGCCTTACCGCCGCCACCGCCATCGTCGTCGAAACCCCCCTTGAAGTTCAAAGCGTAACCGCCCTCGACCACCACATCCTTCAACAACAAGTCGCACTCCTTCTCAACACCTACCCTATCACCGCCATCAAAATTGGCCTCCTCGCCTCCCCTGAACAGATTTTTGTTCTCCGCGACCTCCTCCTCCATCACCCCGCCCCCATCGTCATCGATCCCGTCGGAATATCCTCCACCGGCACCTCCTTACAACAACCCCACACCGCAAGCGCCCTCCTCCAACACCTCGCTCCGCTTGCCACCCTCCTCACTCCAAATTTCCCAGAAGCCAAAACCCTCCTTCAATCACCTCAAATGAACAGCCCCCAAGAAGCCGCCCTTAACCTTTGGAAACAAACTGGGAGCAATATTCTGCTCACTGGCGGTCATCATGGCTCCGAAAACGAATTCATCGACCTTCTCATCAAAAACGGAACCCCCTCTCACTTCAGCGCCCCCGCCATCACCAGCGCCACCTCCCTTCACGGCACCGGCTGCGTCCTCTCCTCCGCCATCGCAGCGAAACTTGGACAAGGCGAACATTTAAAAGACGCAATCGAGAACGCACGTCGCTACCTCCGTAAGACCATGTCCAACCACCTAACCTTCCCCCACTCACAACCACTTTTAGCCCTTAACCATCACCCCTCCACGAAGAACAATTCATAAATTTTGTTCCTCAATCCTGAATATTCCAAAAATTCAACCCACCCCCCATTTCCAACCTCAACAACAATCACCCTCCCAAGGAGGTCACGACGAATGATTGCACCCACCCAAATCACCCGCTAGCCTTCCCCCCAGATGGCGGCTCCCCGAGCCATTTCTAACTCCAGATCGATGATGCTCTTGCGACTAACCATCAGCCTCGTGCTTTCCCTTCCACTAGTCTTGGAAGCCCAAGAACCCAATAACGGGAAAGACCAAAATCAAGCCGAACTCTGGTTCGCCGAAGCAAACAAAGTCTACGACTACGGCAAACTCGAACAAGCGAACAATAAATACGCCATTGCTAAACGCGCCTTTACCGCCTGCATTCCCCACTTCGAACGTTTTGCAAACACCTACCCCAAACACCCAGACGCAGCCGTAGCCATCTATCGCTCCGGAGTCGCCTACCTCCTCATTGGCCAAAGAAAACAAGCCGAAAGCAAATTCGTCACCACCCTCATCAAAACCAAGAAAAAAGGTCAAACCGCCGCTCTCGCCGCCTTTCGACTCGGAGCCTTAGCCTACAACGACGAACACTTCAAAACAGCCCTTCCTCATTTCGTACTCACCGCTGCACAGGCCGAAAAACCTGAGATACGTCACAAAGCCCTCAACTACCAAGCTCGCTGCCTCCTCCTCAGTAAGCGAATTCCCGAAGCCGCCGTCATTCTTCACAAACTCGTTGATGATCCCAATCGACCCAATATTTTTCGCGAACCAAGTCGACTTGCCCTCGCTCACATCGCCGCAACCACAGGCAAACTCGACGAAGCCTTCGAACTCTACAACGCCCTCGCCGAAGAAATCGACAGCGTCGATGCCACCCTCCTAGGAATCAAAGCCCAAGCCATTGTACATGGCGGAATGACCGCCATGCAAATAGGCAAATCTGAAGAGGGACTCTCCATGCTCAAAACCGCACTCCGAACCATAGGTCTCCCAGATGAATCAAAAGCAGAGGCCCAACTCACCCTCATGCAACACGAATTCTCAAACGAGAATCATGACAGCGTACTCGAACTCTTTCGCACCGGCTCCTTCCAAGCCGCTCGTTCTGAAACCACCGCCAAAATCCTCCTCCTATCCGGACGCTCCTCAGCCAAACTCGGAAGACACAACGCCGCCGTCGAAATGTTCATCGGCGTCGATCGAACCGCACCCAACACTCGCCTAGCCTACGAATCCAGCTACCGAAAACTCCTTTCATTCTTCGAGATGCGTGGCACCAATGTCCCCGAACTAGCCGGCTCTTTCATCGAACTTTACAAAGGCGAATACCCTAAGAGCCCTTGGATTCAACTCGCTCGAGTCATGCGAGCAGAAACCTACTTCAGTTTCGAAAACTACCAAGACGCAACCGATGCTTGGGCTCGCGTCGATTACAAATACTTGCCCAAGAAACTCCATGGCCCCTGCCTCTTCAAAAGCGGCTGGTCTCTGGTCGAAAATGGCGACTACAACAACGCCGTCGGCATCCTCTCAGAATTCATCTCCCGCTATCCCGACTCACCTGATCTTCACGCCGCCGTTTCCAAAAGAGCACAATCCTACTTGGAAGTCGGAGACCGCATTTCAGCCCTAGCCGACTGCGAACGAATCCTCGAACATAAAAAAAATGCCCCCGCCCTCGCCTCCTTCGCCCTTCAACTATCCGGCCGTCTTTATCGCCGCGAAGGCCGCAACGACAAAATGATTGAAGTCTACCAAGAACTTCTCAAAAACTACCAAGGCCTCACTCACGACACCATCGCCCGCGCCAACTACAACATGGGGCTCGGCTACTTCGATAAAGGCGAATTCGAAACCTCCCTCCTTCATCTCGAAAAAGCCCGAAGCCTCGTCCCAGAATTCTACGAAGACCCTGCAGGAACCACCATCTCACTCTGCTACTATCGACTCAAAGAAGCCGAACTTCTCCGACAGAACGTCACTCGACTTTACCAAGTCAACCCCAATAAAATCCTCCCCCGTCGTCTTCTCGTCTGGTTAGGACTAGAAATGTACGAAAACTCCAACTTCACCGCCGCCAATCACTACCTCAGCCTCGTAATTGATTCCGAAGAACCCAGCAACGTCGAAAGCGGCATCTGGAAAGCCGTCGCCAAATCAAGAATAGAAATTCCCAGCCAAGAAGAAAAAGCCCTCGAAGCCATCACACACATCCTCAGAACCGAAAACGATCCCTTCTGGCGTTGCGATACCTTCCTCGACAAAGCCAATGCCCTCATCGCCTTAAACCGTTGGAATGAAGCAGAAATCTCCACTCATCGTGGTCTCGATCTCGAACCTCAAGGCACCATCAAAGCAGGCCTCCATCTCGCCCTCGGCGACATCTCCCTCGCCCGAGCAAACTACAATGCCGCCGCCTCATCCTACGTCCGAGCCGCCGAATTCTTCCTCAACGACTCCGCCATCCAACCTATCGCCCTCTACAAAGCAGCTTGGTGCCTCAATAAAACAGGCAACAAAACCGCCGCAAACGCCTTCGAAGAACGCCTCCGCTTAGACCACCCCAACTGGAAAGCACCCCATACTTTCAAAATCAAACCTGGCTCCGCTCTTGATAGCGTTCCCAAACCCATTCCCACTCCTGCCACCGTCCAAGAAGAACCTGATCTTCCTACTGGAATTGTTCCCATTAACAACTAACCTCCCCCATGCACGCCAGCGCCTTCCAAGACGCCATTTCTGCTATCGTCCATCGGGATTCACGATTTGACCCCGACGCCTACTTCTTTCTCAAAGAAGCACTCGACTTCACCGTCAAACGCATAAAAGAAGAGAACGAAGGCGAAAGTCGCCACGTCTCCGGTCCCGAATTCCCCAACGGCTTCCGAGATCACGCAGTCCAAGAG
>CAZUEC010000170.1:0-5387 GCA_964618865.1 uncultured Roseibacillus sp.
GTCGCGGCCTTGGCAGACGATTTCGACCCACCATTTAAAGATATCACCGACTGCGGATTGGCCTGCTTCAATGCCGTAAAAGCCGGGGAGGATGGCGCCGTTGACGATGCCGCAGATGCCGGGAATGTCGGCGACTTTTTTTTGAGCGGAAACGACGGCGCAATCACAAGTGGAGGTGCCGATGACTTTTACGAGGGTGCCTTCTTCTACTCCGCAACCGATGGCTCCATAATGGACGTCGAACTGACCTACGGCGAGAGGGAGGCCATGAGGTAAGTTCCATTTGGAAGCCCATTCTTGGCAGAGGGTGCCGGCGGTGGCGTCGGCTGGGTGTGCTTTTTGGTAAAGGCGTTCTGGTAGTTCTGCGAGTCGAGAATCGAGGTGGGTTAGAAATTCGAGGTCAGGCAGTCCGTTCCAGTCTTCGGCGTAAAGAGCTTTATGGCCGGCAGCGCAAACTCCTCGGACAATTTCAGTAGGTTTGGTAATGCCTGCTAAGGTGGCTGGAATGAAGTCACACAATTCGACCCAACTAAATGCGGCTTCGAAGACTTCGGGGTCGGTTCGGAGGCATTTCCAAATTTTGGCCCAGAACCATTCTGAGGAGTAAGTTCCTCCGATTTTGGCGAGGTATTGGGGGCGATGTTTCTGGGCGAGGGCGGTGATTTCTTCTGCTTCGGCGATGGCGGTGTGGTCTTTCCAGAGCCAGCATTGAGCGGCGAGACGATCGGCGAATTGGGGGGAGAGGGCGAGAGGGGTGTTAGAGGAATCGACGGGGATGGGGCTTGAGCCAGTGGAGTCGACTCCGATGCCTTTGATGAGAGTGCGGGAAAAGTCCGAGTTTGTTTTTTCGGCTTTTTTGAGGGCTTCGGCGACTGTGGTTTCCATCCCAAGGAGGTAGTCGCCGGGATGTTGGCGAGCGAGATTGTGATCGTTGGGATCGAGGAGGATGCCTTGATGTCCGCTGGGGTAGTCGAAAACCGAGCTGGCTAATGCGGTGCCGTCAGAGGTTTGCACGATGATGGCGCGCACTGAGTTGGTGCCAAAATCAATTCCTATGGTGTAGCTCATGAGTTAGTGGAGAGGAGAAAAGCCTCACCTATGAATCGAAAGGTTCGGTTTTCTTAGGTGCCTGCTTTTTGATAAAGTTCGCCGAGAGAGGAGAGGCTTCCATCGGGGTTGAGAAGAGAGTGGTTTTTTCCTTTGGGCGGGTTGAAGTAGGCGTAGCGTTCGACCTTGCGTTCTTTTTCTAGAAACTTGAGTGCTTGCTTCAAAAATTTTTCATGCTCGTTAATGGAGCCGGACCAGCCATTGAATTCGGTGAGCCAAATGGGGAGGCGGTATTTTTGAGCGATGCTGTCGATGAAGTCTTCAAGTTCATCTGGATTATGAGATCGGTAGTAGTGAACGGCGACAAAGTCGACTTTGAATTTGCGACGTTTGGCTTCGGTCATGAAGGAGTCGAGCCAGTTGAGGCCGCCGTTGTCTGAGGAGGGGGCGGGAGAACCGAGGCGAGAGTTTTTCTTTTCGGCAAGGGCTTGGAGTTTGGGCCAGAAGGCGAGTGCTTCTTCTATGCTTAAGTTCCCTTGCTTGGCGCGCTCAGGTTCGTTGTATCCGAGTAGGTGAGGAAGGTTGGGGTAGGAGGAGAGTGTTTTTAGGGCGTTGTTGTTGGTTTGTTTTTTTCCTTTGAGCATGGGCACAAAGCTGGTGCCTTTACTGCGGTTTCCTAAGGACCAAGTGTAGTGCCAATGGGCTCCGAAGGTTTTGATGTAATTGTGATTTCCTCCCGCCCATCCTTTTTTTAAAGAAGGTTCGGAGCCTTTGCGGCCGGAGCTAGTAGCTAGGGTAGCGAGGCTTCCGGCAGCGATAAAACGACGGCGATTCATGAAGGTGTTATTCGTATGTTTGGGGGTCCACGCGGTTGGCGTCGAGGGATTGGGCGACCCAGACGAAGAGTTCATGGACTTCGGGGTTCTCCATACGGAGATTTTGCAAAGAGGACCAGTCTAGGTGGTCGCGGCGTTTGGAGGCGGCAATGCGACGAACATCCAAGCGTTCCATGAGGGCTTCTGTTTCGCGAGGTTGAGCGTTGAGGATATGTTCGGCGGGAGGAAGTTCATCGAGCGCTTGTAAGGAAAGGCCGAAGGTGGTGATGCCGACTCCGTAACGACCGGCGAGATGGCGCAGTGCTTCTGCAAGGGCTTCATCTGGGATGGGGTTGGCGTAAAAGAGTTCGCCAGAATTACACCAAGAAGAGACGGCGAGAGCTTGGAAGAAGTCTTCGCGACAGAGTTCAAGATTGGGTGCTAATTTGAGAGAGACGGCGTCGAGACGATAGGGTGCGAGACCTACGGAGCGGCGCAACATGATGTTGGTGCGGTCGAGAGCGAATCCGGTGTTATCGGGTTCTCCTGATTCCCAGTCGACAATGACCATGTCGGGGATTTTCCAGAGGTTGCCGATGGGGGCCCCTTTGCCAAGAGAGGCTCGGAATTGGTAAGGAAAGCGATTGTTGGTCTCCGAGTAACGGGTGACGATGGCGCGAAATTTTTGTATGCGAGCGACGGCGTAATCAAGGGCGCGGGGGTCGGTGCCCATCTCATCGAGTTGGCCTTGTGACATGAGTTCGCGTGCTTTGACCAAGTCGGGAACTGCAGGAGCTCGACGGTAGTAGCCTTGGCCTTTCTCAACCTTGGCAATTGGCGACGCGGGGTCGCAGGACATGATGGAAAAGTGGTAACGCAGGGAGGCGTCGGAGTAGTCGCCTTCTAAACGCATCCGGACCAAGCGAATGAGTTCAGTTCCTTTGATCGCTTGTTGAGGATCGGCAGGGAGGATTTCGGTTAGGCTGTCGGTCAGTTGTTGTCGGAGACTCATTGGTGCAGGATGAAAAAACTTTCAGCAAGCAAATGAGAGGAGGGCACTTTCTCCAAGCGGGAAGTGCGTTATTTTTGGAAAAATTTACTTAAGAGGCTTTAAAGTTTTTAAAGGAATGGCGGTTCTTCATCCTGTTTTGCTTAGGGGCAAGTTGATTATGATGAGAGTTATCTGTCATGAAACTCGCATTCGCATTGAGAAGGAGAGAGCGATGGGAGGGGTAGGTCGGTGGAAATGAGAGCGGGGGGAGATTTTTTTTGGGGGTATGGTTGAAGTTGACGAGTATTCTTGGTGGCGATGGAAAAATTTGAGGACAATTCGATGCGGTAGAAGGCTCTTTCGGTGTTTCCTTCGGGGTCGAGCCAAGTTTGAACGGAGCCATCACCTATGATTTCGGGACCGGAAGGGGTGAATGTGGCGAGAGAGTCGGAGCGCATGATTTGGTACCGAGTTCCGGTGGTTGTGGGGATGTTGACTGCTGGAGCTATAGGATCGAAGTCTTCTAAGCTCAGTTGGAGGGGAGTGGGACTGGCGACCAGTTCCCATCCTATGTCGCGGAGGGAGGCGATTTCCAGATCGGTGGGAACGGTAAAAACGGAGGTGGTGGTGGTGCCTGTGGACTCGTTCATTAATGGAGTTTGAAGTTCTCCATGTTGGCGACCAAAGAGTTCAATTGTTTGATTTTGAGGTAAGGAGTTGGCCCAATGGGTGAGAAGGGGATCGAGAAGGGGAGCTTGATTGTTGTTAGAAGAGGTGGCGAAGGGGCCTTGGAAGCGGCCGTTATCGACGGCGCTTAACCAACTGGAAGCAGGGTTGTTGTTGCCTAAACCGAGGATGTGTCCAAGTTCGTGAAGGGCAACCGAGAGAAAATCAGTTCCGACATTCGCGTTTGCGTCGGTGGTGGAAAAATTCCAAGTGCGATTATCGTCAAAAAAGAGGGCTCCTCCCCAAGGAGCAAAGTCGGTTGGGTTTGATGAAAAGCCGTTTCCTTGAAAAATGATTGCTCCTGGTTCATTGCGGCCAACGAGTTGAGAAAACCAAGCAGAGTTGACTGGGGTTAAGAACTCGATGCCTCCTGGGCCTGCTTGAGCGGTGGTCGAGAGCGTTCTTCCTGCTGGGAAAATGATGATGCTGTTTGCTGGGACGACGAGATCGGTTTGGGAGACGGCATTAAGGGTTGCTCCGTTGGCGTTGGGTTCGTTGTAAGTTGGGCGCCAACGCAATTGAGTTCCTGGGAGAAAGTTGTTGGGGTCTATGGCTTCGAGTTGGTCGACGATGAGGTTTTCATAAAACTGGGTCGCGGTTTCCATTGCATCTTGAGCTCCGGGTTGGTCGAAGAAGCCTTCGGTATCGAGATCGTAGCGAATGATGATCTCAAAGGCTGTTCCGGTGGTCGCAAGAGACACGGAAGCGAGAGTGGTGAGACAAAGACATTCCCAAGTTTTCATAAGTTCACTTAGGAATAACATAAAGAAAGTTTAACTAAAGAGCGAGAAGATAAAGAGAATTCAAAAATTGCGAGAAGACAGACAAAAAGGAAGGTTGTCGGCTGCCATCCTCCAGTTGAGGCTGCGGGGGCGTGTTCAAAGACTTTCAGGCTCTTTTTCCTCATTTCCGTGCTCATCGCGGAAAGTTTCTTTTGGGAACCTTGGCGGCGATTCTCTATGGAGTGTCGAGTGGGGCAGGGTTGCCGTTGATGCTCAGGACTGCGGTTCCGGTGATTTTTGAGAAAGAAGAGGGGACTGCGGAGGTTTCGCCGTTTTTCTTGCGTTTTGTTGATGTTGTTTTTGGCAATGATACGAACAGTCTTCTGATTGCGAGTTGTCTTTTCATTCCGGCAGTTTTTTTGATGCGAGGGATTGGGGGTTATTTGAGTGCGTATTGGATGAGCGAGGTTGGGACGAGGGTGATTGAGTCTTTTCGAAAAGATGTTTTTCACCGTCTTCTTTCGCTCCCGATGGGGTTTTTCGGAAAACGGGCTTCGGGTGATTTGCTCTCTCGGACGATTACAGATACCGGTTTTTTGCAAATGAGCATTACGCGAGTGGCTGGGGATATTGTTACGCAGCCGATTCAGTTGATCTCTGTGATTGGGTTATTGATCTTTTATGCCATTCAAAAGGAAGGGATCTTTTTTGCTCTCATTGGTGGTTTGTCGATTCCTCTGTTGGTCTTTCCTATTCGAATCTTGGGTAAGCGTCTCAAGCGGCGAGGGGCGGCGTTGCAAGATAAAGTGGGGGAGTTGACGGGGATGGCTTCGGAGGTTATTCAGAATCCACTCGAAGTGCGTGCTTACAATTTGCAGCCGCGATTCGGTGGTGTCTTTTCGACTTTAGTAGGGGAGTGGCGTAAGCTTTCTTTAAAGGTGGTGCGCTATACGCGCTTTCTTTCGCCTTTGGTGGAGGTGGTTGCGGCGGTTGGTTTTGCTCTTTCTCTTTACTTAGGTGCGCGGAAGGATATTGGCTTAGAAGACTTTATGTTCCTTGGGATGGCTCTTTATGTGTCTTATGATC
>CAZUEC010000171.1:0-5373 GCA_964618865.1 uncultured Roseibacillus sp.
TGGGCTTGGTTAACTGCGTGGAGCTCCTCCACCGCCTCCGCGGTTATCTCCACCACCGCCACCACGACGGTCTCCACCACCGCCACCACGACGGTCTCCACCGCCACCACCGCGACGACCACCTGGCCCACCACGACGCTGGCCGCCACCTTGGCCGCCTTTGAGCTTCTCTTCTTTCACGTTTAACCAGCACTTAACACCGATGATTCCATAAACAGTGCTCGCTTCTGCAAAGCCATAGTCGATGGGAACACGTAAAGTCTGAAGAGGCACTTTGCCTTTGCGATACTGCTCTGCACGAGCAATGTCGGCACCACCGAGACGACCACCACAACGAACGCGGATCCCATCGGCACCGAAGTCCACTGCAGTTTGCACGGCCCGCTTCATAGCGCGACGGAAACTGATTCGACGCTCTAGCTGAACGGCAATATTTTCACAAACGAGCTGAGCATCCAACTCAGGCTGACGGATCTCGACGATATCGATTTTGACCTGAGCATCGGTGCAAATCTTACACATATCTTTGGTCATGGTTTCGATCTCCGCTCCACGCTTACCAATTACCAACCCTGGACGGGAGGTGTGGATCGTGACGCGCACACTGTTCCAAGCCCGTTCGATAACGACCTTAGAAATAGCTGCAAATTGAAGACGGTCCTTGATGTATTTACGCACCGCTAGATCCTGATGAAGCTTGTCGGTGTAATCTCCACCTTCAGCATACCACTTGGAGCGCCAGTCGCGATTGAATGCGAGTCGGAAACCTACTGGATTGACTTTCTGTCCCATATCGTTCGTTTAGTAAAAAATTTAGAGTCTTACGGTTGTTCTTAGGCTTCGCCTCCTGATTGAAAATTGGCCGCTTGTTCGAGCCAGTTATCTCGCTCGATACGTCCTTTGAAGGAAAGCAAGTCATCGAAGGCCGCGATATTCTCGGGAGTCCATTCGGCGATTTGCTTGAAAGTGTAAATCCCAAAACCGTGTAATTTTCCTTCGAGGGCAGGGCCAACACCGGAAATTTTCTTGAGATCATCAATTTGCTCAGGAGCTTCGTCGTAGACAAAACCGAGAGACTCTTTGCTCACTTCTGCAGGTGCTTCCTCTGCAGCAGGAGCAGGCTCAGCCTTCTTCGCAGCTGCTTTTTTAGGAGCTGCTTTTTTCGCAGTCTTACGAGCCTTAGGCTTTTCCTCTTCCTCGGGAGCTTCCGCAAGAGTGATGTAAATGTGGCTGGAACGTTTCAGGATAGCAGCTGCGGATCCACGAGCGCGAGGCTTGAAGCGACGCTGAGAGGGACCTTCAGTTACGTGAGCCTCTTTCACCACCATCGACTCTGGGTCTAGTTCGTGATTATTCTCCGCATTAGCAACTGCGCTCTTAAGCGTTTTTCCAATGAGGTGAGCTGCCTTTTTCGGCGTATAGGTCAACGTGTCGAGGGCATCGGAAACAGGGAGACCCTGAATTTCACGAGCTACATCCCGAGCCTTTTTGGCTGAGATTTTCGCGTATTTATGTATTGCGCGGACTTCCATGATTCTTATTCGTTACTTGCTGCGTTTGAATGAAACTCGGTCGCCTCGGCGCACCGGTTCCTCTTCGTTTTCTAAATTGGTGATTACTAGGGCACTGACATCGTTGCGAGCTTCTGCAACGAGAGCCTCTCCCACTTTGGCGTCGTTTCTCATGACTTCGAAAGCCATGCCGACAACAGCCGATTTTTTTTTGCCTACATTGACAACTACGATTCCAGACTCGGAATCGACGCTGACCACTTCAGCTAATTGGAGATTACCTAACTGACGATCCTTTTGCCGAACTTCACGAAGCCCGATGGTGGCATCGAGATCGCGTAAGCGAGTCTCCACTTCCACCCGAGCTTCAGGATCAGCTGCAATCGCCGTAGAAAGATAATTTTGAGTGCTGGAAGAAAGAGCTAAAGCTGCTTTTTCCATTCTCTTAAGCTTACTAGACATCACTTCGAGATCGGAAACCGCTTTGACAAGCCGTTCCTCTCCCCCATCAAGTAAACCCGACCCCATGGCCTCGAGGCGAAGATTGATCTCCTCGAGTTTGGCGGAACTCTCTTCGGCACGCTTCTGGGTGGCGACGAGACTTTCCTTGAGGCTGGCGTTCTCAAGACGCAAGCGATTGAGCTCTCCTCGTAAGTCCTGACCCTGCGCTCCACCAACCAGTGCAGATACCCCGAGAAGGGCAGCAAGCAAGGTTGAAATGGAAGGACGAAGGGTCATGATGAGGTTCTTACGAATTGGCTGGATTAAAATTATTACTTCTTACCCACACCACCGTGGGCCTTGAAGGTCTTTGAAGGAGAAAATTCGCCTAACTTGTGACCAACCATGTTTTCGGTAACAAGAACAGGTAGGAAAGTTTTTCCATTGTGAACGGAAAAGGTGAGACCGACGAAGTCCGGTGTGATCATGGAACGACGGCTCCATGTCTTGATTGGCTTCTTGTCACCTTTCTCAATTGCGGCATCGATTTTGGCGAGCAGCTTTTGGTCAACGAATGGTCCTTTTTTCAGTGAGCGTGGCATATTGAATCAGTGTTCGAATGTAATTAAGTTAAGGGGGACTAGCGCTTCTTCTTACGACGCTCAACGATGAAAGTGTTAGAAGGCTTTTTCTTCTTACGAGTCTTTTGACCCTTGGTGTGACCCCAAGGAGACTTCAAGTGCTGACGACCACCACCGGACTTAGACTTACCCTCACCACCACCGTTCGGGTGATCAACAGGGTTCATACACATTCCGCGGACAGTTGGGCGAGTGCCCTGCCAACGTGTGCGGCCGGCCTTACCCGAAACCTCGTTCATATGGTCACGATTGCCAACCTGACCAATGGTGCAGTAGCAGTTCGCGTTGAAGCGGCGAATTTCGCCAGAAGGCATACGGACAAGAGCATTGTCCCCGTCACGGTTAGAAAGGATCGCTTGCTGACCTGCGGAGCGGGCAACTTTGCCACCACCACCAGGCTGAAGTTCGATGTTATGAACAGCAGTTCCAAGAGGCACCTTGCTCAATGGCATCGCGTTTCCTGGCTTAGGCGCCGCATTCTCGCCGGCTTCCACTTTCGCTCCATCGGTCAAGCCAACAGGAGCCAGAATGTATGCCCGTTCTCCATCAGTATATTCTATGAGAGCAATACGGCAGGTACGGTTGGGATCATATTCAATGCCCACCACTGTCGCTTCTATGTCGCGCTTGTTACGTTTGAAGTCGACCACGCGATACTTGCGCTTATGTCCACCCCCTTTGTGACGGCAGGTAATGCGACCTTGGTTGTTGCGACCACCCGACTTTTTGAGAGGACGGGTGAGGCTTTTTTCCGGAGTAGACTTGGTCACCTCCGCGAAATCGGGATGTTCCTTATACCGGTTGGTCGGTGTGATTGGCTTAAATGTTTTTAGAGACATTTCGATACGGGTTAGAAAATTTAAATAATCGGAGCGGGTGCAAGAGCAGGCTTACACAAGGTCGAGGGAATCCCCCTCTTTCAAACGAACATAGGCTTTCTTCCAACGAGAAGTGCGGCCTTGGTCGGCACGGCGCTTGCGTTTGAGTTTGCCTTCATAGTTGCAAGTGCGGACGGCTTCCACTTTGACCGCGAAAAGTTTTTCAACCGCTTTCTTGATCTCAATCTTGTTCGCGGCACGAGCCACCTTGAAGACATACTCATTGTTCATCTCTTGCAAGAGAGCAGATTTTTCTGACATCTGAATGGTGTCGATCACTTGGTAAATATCTTTCATATTTCTCGGATTCTACGGCGGTTAGGCAGTGCGAGCGGCCAGGACTTCTAAGGCGTCCTGAACAATAATTATGCCCTGATACTTGAGAAGTTGCTCAACATTCACATTATCGGCGGTTTCGAGCTGTGCCCACGAAACATTGCGAGCGGCGAGGTAAGTCTTTTCGTCAAATTCTTTGGCTACCACTAAAACAGTAGTTGCTGGGCAAGCCTCAGCAATGGTCTTCACGAAAGTTTTGGTTTTCCCGTCGGCAATGGCGAAACTTTCCGCTGCTACAACGCGGTCATCAGAAATGATGTCGTTGAGCACACGACGAAGAGCTAACTTACGCACCTGCCGTGGAACAGTCTTGGCATAGCTACGAGGACGAGGTCCGAAGACCACACCACCACCGACAAAGATGGGAGCTTTATTAGTGCCGTGACGAGCGTTACCAGTTCCCTTCTGACGGAACATCTTTTTATTATTACCAGAGACTTCACCGCGAGTCTTGGCACAAGCAGTGCCACTACGACGGTTGGCCTGATAAGCGACCACGAGATCGTGCACCGCTTGGCTGCCCCGACCCTCTTCTTCAAGAGTGAGTTTAGCGGCTTTTGCCTCAGGGATTGTGAGTGTTTTAACCATTTTCGTTCCTTTCTAAATTCTTCTGAAATACAACGCGTTTACTTTTTCAACGCGGGGCGAATGACGACGTAGCTATCCTTGTTACCAGGGACGGAGCCAGAGATGAGCACGACATTGTCGTCGGGACGGCTCTGAACCACTTTCAAATTCTGAGTCGTACGACGGTAGTTCCCGTGGCGACCTGGCATTTTCTGCCCTTTCCAAATACGACCAGGAGTCGAACCGGCACCAACCGCACCAGTTCGGCGGTGCATCATGTGACCGTGCGCAGCAGGTTGTCCTTGGAAATTGTAGCGACGCATCACACCTTGGAAGCCTTTGCCTTTAGTCGTGCCGATCACGTCGACCCAAGCACCATCTTCAAAGAGACCAGCACCAGGATGCGCCTCTTCAGTGTTAGGAAGCTCGTCTCCTTCTTCGAAACGGAATTCGAGCAACTTCTTCTTGGGAGAAACGCCATTCTTTTCGAGATGTCCTTTCGCCGCTGCAGTGAGTCGATGCTCCTTCTGGTCGTCGTAACCAATCTGGATTGCAGAGTAACCGTCCTTCTCGACAGTACGAGTCTGCACAAATTCATTGCCCGATACATCAACCACAGTGACTGCGATCATGGAGCCAGCCTCCTTGTCGAAGACGCGGGTCATGCCAATCTTTTTACCAATAAGTCCTAAAGCCATTGTCTTGCGAGGGTCAGATTTGAATGGTGATGTCCACACCAGCGGGAAGATTTAACTTCTTGAGTTCGTCTACGGTCCGAGCAGTTGGGTCCACAATGTCGAGAAGACGACGATGGGTCCGAATCTCAAATTGGTCGGCCGCTTTTTTATTCACGTGCACAGACTTGTTCACGGAGAATTTCTCAATCCGGGTTGGAAGTGGAATCGGGCCCGCAATACGTGCGCCTGTGCGCTTAGCGGTTTCCACGATTTCGTCGGACGAGCGATCGATCGCGCGATGGTCGAAGGCCCGGAGTCGGAT
>CAZUEC010000172.1:0-5347 GCA_964618865.1 uncultured Roseibacillus sp.
ATTTCAGCTCCGCACGGAGCCATGTGTCGAGGTTGAGCACGATGATTCCAATGTGGATCACACTTTCGGAGGTGTTTCGCAACTTGGCCATGATTCGTCCAAGGGTGCCTTTTCTTTTGGCGTTACCAAATTTACCTTCTACCGGTATGCGAGCATGTTCATCTGCTAGGTTTTGCTAGTGAAGGGAGTGATCGCGAGCAGGCGGTGGTAGCGCTTCACAATCTTGCTCTGATCTTGCCGCCTGAGCAGTTAGAGGAAGCCGAAAGTTTACTACGGAGAGCGATTGAGGAAAGAAGTCAGTATTTTGGTCCGGAGCATTTCGCGACTTTGGGGAGTTGCTTCAATTTAGCTTTGAATCTTACTCAGAGGGGAAAATTTGAAGAAGCAGAGGAGACTTTTCGAGAGCTTATTGAAGCGTAAGGGAGGACTCTTGGTTTGGCTAACCCTGAGACCCTTCGTTCTACTCGTGTTTATGCCTTGCTGCTTTTTAATCTCAAACGTGAGGAAGAAGCGCGGAAGCTTTGCCAAGAAATTCTGGAAACTGAGCTGCCGGATCATGAAGCCTTTTCGCAAATGGTGCAGGAACAGCAAAGCCGAACTCGTGATTTTCTCAAGCAGTTCGAATAGCGCGATTTTCTATATGGAGAGTGGGGTATTTTGAGGAGTGAGAATATGGTTCAGCTTGATTCTCGATGATGATTTTTTGTTGCGCTTGAGCAGGGTTATTTCTTTTTTCCTCTTGGAATTTTTAAGATTCTTTTGATTTCATCAACGGCATCATGATGTTCGAAAGCGCCGTGTCCATAAGGGACTACTTTTTCAGAGACGGCGCTGGGGTAGTGACTGCTGTGGTAGGCGACTACGCCATCGGAGCTTTCTTCTAAAGGTCCTTCACGGCCTCGATCGCCGATGATACTATGGAAGATTACGGGATGAGGAGCACGCAGCCGATTGAGGATGGTGAGAGTTGGTTGTTTGGTGGAGAGCGAGCCGATGCCGTCTAGCTTTCCATTACCCAGCGCTTCGTAGCTGGGGGTGAAGACGCCTGGGTTGTCTTTGCTGATGCGCTGATAGAATTTGGTAAAAGGTTGCGGGGGAGCGGCGATGAGTCGCCCGAGTCGTCCGATGAAGTTATCGGCATAGTTGCTTCCGCCGTGGGGAACATTGGAAAAGATGATTCGACCAATTGATTTTTCGGGAGTCCATTCGAAGGCATTCCCAAGCACTTTTCTATCTTCGTCGCTGAGCTTGAGCTGTTGGTGTGGGATGTTGAAGGCTGCTTTCCAGAAGGCATCTTTTGGTTCGAGAACGAGAGATTTACCGACGAGTCCACCCATGCTGTGAGTGAGAAGAGTCATGTGACGGCTGGCTAAATCTTTTCCCTTGGGATCGAGAAGTTGACGCACTTCTTTGATTTGGTTGCGAAGTTGGCGGGCCGAATAAAGAGCAGGGGCCGAGGTGTCGTAGCGATAGTGCCAGATTTGATAACGGCTTCGAATCTCTCTTTCGGACCAAAGTTCGTTGCTGATTTTGGCCCATATAATTTGGTTGGAGAAGAGGCCATGAATCATCAATAAGGGTTCTTTGTTAGGGTCGTAAGCTTCAACTAAATAGAGCTGAGGAGGGCGGGAAGAGCGGCTCAGGACATCAGTGATTCCGGTACGCCAAAGAGAGCCGGTCCGTTCTAATACTGCGGCCCAAGGGACAGAAAAGTCGCCTGCGAGGGGGGTTTTTTGATCGGGAAGAGTCTCATTGTGAAGAGGGGAGTAGAGTTGGATAGAGACTTCGCGTTTGCCTGTTTTTTTCGCATAGGCGGTGAGGGCTCTACTGATTCCTTCGGGAGGATAGAAGCGGTCGATTGGCTTTTGATGGTAGTTCTCGCTGAAGCCGACAAGAGGGGCGCCTACTCCTTCGCGCTTGAAGTGTTTGATCTTTGTGACCTCGAAGTCTTCGGCGGGAAAGAGTTTGTCGAAGTGCTCAAGTTCGAAGTTCCCCGTTGATGAGTGGGTAACGAATTTGACGGTCCAAGGTTCTTGGTTGGGATAGAGTTGCAGTGTGCCAGTAGAGCCACGATCTTCTTGTTTCCACTTTTCGACAAAGTGGGCCAAAGCGTGTTCGGAGGATTCTTGGTTATCTTCGAGAACGGTCGCTAAAAGGGTGGGGAGGTTGGCTGATTTTTCTAGGGGGTTATTATTGACGATCTTTTTCAACTCGGCGGGTAAGAAAGAACACGAGTGTAGGAAGAATAGGAGAGACCCAAGAGTAAACAGCCGGACAAAAATCATAGTGAAGAGAGAAGTAGAAAAAGTGTTCTTCAACTATGATAGAAACTTTTTTGTCACCAAGCAAAAGGATGTTGCCGAATGTGGGCGTCGAGATGTCTCTGACCATGAGGGTTGGTGAGAATGGATGAGGAGAAAAGGCAGTGAACTTGGACTTGGGCTTTGATATTTGAAGGGATCGGCATCCAGCTCGGTATCTAAGAAGTTTCTGATGGTTGGCGCGAGTTCTAGTCTTGTTGTCGTGTTTGGCTCCGAAAGAATGTTCGCAAGAGGGCGGTATTCAATTCATCAGCGGTTTTGAAAAAGGAAGAACTTCGTTGTCATTCTTGCCTGAATTTTCCAGAATTTTTGAAGCTCTCAGCCTCTTTCAAATATTCTCTTCATGAAGTTATTATCAATCTCCCTCCTTTCGCTCTGCCTTGGCTTGGTTGCTCAAGCTGCAGACCAGCCGAATATCATTTATATTCTCGCTGATGACCTTGGTTATGGTGACGTACAATGTCTCAATCCTGAGCGAGGAAAAATTGCCACTCCTCACATGGACAAGGTGGCGGCAGAGGGGATGACTTTTACTGATGCTCATACGACATCTTCGATCTGCACGCCCACTCGTTATAGCATTCTAACTGGTCGCTACAATTGGCGAACTGAGCTGCAGAAAGGCGTTCTCAATGGCTATGGCCTGCCCCTGATCCCGACCGAGCGTTTGACGGTGCCTCGTCTCCTTCGAGACCATGGGTATCATACTGCCATGATTGGGAAATGGCATCTCGGCCTTGGAATCGCTACGACTGATGGAAAGCCCGCGACGCCGTCCGGTGGACTGAAGGCTAAGATTGGGAAAGGAGCCTTTCCTCCTAAAAAACTATCTAACATCGATTGGAAAGGCACTATCGAAGGAGGGCCTTTAGATCTTGGTTTTCATTCTTGGTTTGGGATTACGGCTTCTCTCGATTTTCCCCCTTATGTTTGGATTCGTGATCGGAATTGGATCAACGCAGGCACGCACGTCAAAACCTTCCGCCGTCCTGGTCCCGCTGGTGAAGAGTTCGAAGCGATCAAGGTCTTGGATCGTTTCGCTGCTGAATCCGTTAAATTCATTAATGAATACGAAAGCGAGAAACCCTTCTTTGCCTACATTCCGCTGCCTTCTCCTCACACTCCCATTGTCCCGACTAAAAAGTGGCAAGGCAAAAGTGGTATCGGAGATTACGGAGATTTCGTGATGCAGACAGACGACCTCGTAGGACAAATCGTCAAGGCCCTCGATGAAAAAGGAATTTCTGAAAATACGATGCTTATCGTAACGAGCGACAATGGCTGTTCAAGAGCGGCGGATTTTAAGAGCTTGGAGAGTCACGGTCACTTTGCGAGTGCGCAATATCGTGGGTCCAAGGCTGATATCTGGGAGGGCGGACATCGGGTCCCTTTCCTCGTCAAATGGCCTAAGGTGGTCGAAGCTGGCAGTGTTTGTGATGATCTTGTCGGCCAACTCGATCTTCTCGGCACCTGTGCTGAACTCGTTGGAACAGAGTTGCCTCAGAATGCAGGTGAAGATAGCGAGAGCATCTTGCCCCTTTTCAAAAAGCAGGAAACGAAGTTCTCTCGCAAAGGCCTCATCCATCACAGTGGGAGTGGGCATTTCGCTTATCGAGAAGGGAAGTATAAGCTGATCCTCGCCTACAGTTCCGGTGGTTGGACGGCCCCCGGGGAGAAGAAAGGCAAGGAGATGAAGCTCCCCGAAGCGCAGCTTTACGATTTAGCTGTCGACCCCAGCGAGCAAAAGAACCTCTATCTGTCTCATCCTGAAATCGCGGAAAAGCTTCTCGCTCAACTGACCGAATACGTCAATTCGGGCGCCACGGTCATAGGGAAAGAGTCTCGTAACGATGTTGAGAACATCGTTCTCTGGAAGAGTCGCAGGAAGAAGTAATCGTGTTTTCAACTTAGACTGAAGACCAAAAATAGAATCGATCTCAGGCCGCTTGGCTTGGAGGTTTGGCTTTGCGTTTCAGAAAAGCGCATAGGCCTGTGATGGCGAGAAGGAGAGCGACGATTTGATAGCCCGAAAGCGCGAGAAAAGGCTTAGGGGTGGCACGAAGGAATTCGTGAGCAAAGCGGAATAATCCGTAGGAGATGAGGTAGAGATGGAAGTGCTGGTTGGGGAGAAACCGAAAGCGACGGAAGTTGAAGAAGATAAGAAAGGCAAGAAGGTTGAAGGCGATTTCGACAGGTACCGAAGGCCATCTATTGAGTGAACCCAGCTCGCAAGGAATTCCTTGGCAACAACCGTGATGGAGGCAACCAAGTCGTCCTACGATGAGGGTGAGAGGGAGGACGGCAGCGAAGCCATCTCCGGTGGCTTTTTGGTAGCCGAGGACTTTTTTGGCCCCCTCGACTCCGATGAACCCTCCTAAGAGAGCACCAGTGACGGACTTACCCGTTAACCAGTGTAGGAGGCGATTTTCTTGCTCGGGTATTAGCCAACCTTCAGAGAAGAGATAAACAAGTTTAGCTCCCACAAAAGCGCAGGTGAGGGCTGCGAGATAGATGATAGGAATGAGGGAGTCGTTCTTACTTCGGTAAATCCAAAAAATAGCCGACCCCACGATTCCAATCAGCATCGTGAGAGAATAGAGCGAGGGCTCAGGGATGGAGAGATCTTGAATCGTCAAAATTTAGAAATAGCCAATGTTTCCCGAAGCGCAGGCGAGAAAGAGAACTGCAACTCCTACTACTATCGTCACCACACATTGAAGGAAGGAGAAGACGATGGCGTAGCCCACAAGAGTAGAGCGATCTATCGAGCCGTCTTCATTGCGATTCTGACTTTTGAGTGAACCTTCGAAGAGCCCGATGAAAAAGAGAAAGACGAAGAGGCCGAAGAGTATTTCTTTGATACTCATATTATCGATATCGGCAAAAAGTGGCGAGAGCATCCAGAATAAGCCGATGCTGAGAGGCCCAGCCATGAGCCGGATAGCTGGGCTTAAGCATCCATTTTCTTCGTGATTGTTGGAGTTTTCTTCGGGCATGAAAAATGGAGGGGGTTAATAACTTAAGAA
>CAZUEC010000173.1:0-5341 GCA_964618865.1 uncultured Roseibacillus sp.
AGTTTGTCGCCGTAGTAGTTGAAAATTTCGGTAGTCAGGAGACCGGCTCGAGAGTGAAAGCGGGTGAAATCAGGGGGGATGGCGAGGACGTTTTGGCGAGGACCAATCTGGGTTAGGACTTGGCGAAGGGCTTGACGGAGTTCGTCGTCGCTGAGGTCAGTGGTTGGAGAGCCTTGGGAATGGAGAAGCATGAGGCAGTGTTCAATCAGGGGAGGAGAGAACCAAGGAAAAATGGGAAAAGGGTTTCGCTCGTTTTCCGGATAAGTTTTGAAGATTTGGATTCGAATTCAGAGGTGGATTGATTAATCGCCACTCTTTAGAACTTTGATGAATGCATCTTGGGGGATGTTTACTTTGCCGAAGGCTTTCATCTTGGCTTTGCCTTTTTTCTGTTTTTCGAGAAGTTTTCGTTTTCGCGAGATATCACCGCCGTAGCATTTGGCTGTTACGTTTTTGCGCATCGCACTGATTGATTCGCGAGCGATGATGTTTCCTCCAATGGCGGCCTGAATGGCAACTACGAACATTTGTTGAGGAATGACTTCTTTGAGTTTTTCGGCTAGGTCTCGACCTCTCGATTGGGCTTTGTCTCGGTGGACGATGGTGGAGAAGGCTTCAACGGGTTCACCGGCGATGAGCATGTCCATCTTGACCATGCTGGCTGCTCGATAACCGGCATGTTCATAGTCCATGGAACCATAACCGCGGGTCATGGATTTGAGGCGGTCATTGAAATCGACAAGAATATCGGCGAGAGGAACAGTTCCGGTGAGCATAACGCGGAATTCGTCGATGGTTTCGGTGTTTTCGAGTTCGCCTCGTTTCTCCATGATGAGTTGCATTGCGTCTCCGATATAATCTCCGGGGAGCATGATGAAGATGCGCACCATGGGTTCTCGAATTTCTTCGATGACTTGTTGTTCTGGTAAGAAGGAGGGATTGTCGACGATGAGTTCTTCTCCATCGGTTTTGGTGACTTCATAAATCACGGAAGGGTATGTGGAGATGACATCCATATCGAATTCGCGACGAAGTCGTTCTTGAATGATCTCCATGTGAAGAAGTCCGAGGAAGCCGCAGCGAAAGCCGAAACCGAGAGCGGTCGAGCTTTCGTTTTGGAAGGTAAAGGCGGCGTCGTTGATTTGGAGTTTACCCATGGCGACTTTGAGAGACTCGTAATCAGAGGTGTCGATGGGATAGATCCCGGAGAAGACCATGGGTCGAATTTCTTTGAAGCCTGGCAAAGGTTCGGGGCAGGATTTGTCTTTGTGGGTAATGGTGTCGCCGATTTTGATCTCGGCGGTTGTTTTCATGTTTGCAATGAGATAGCCGACATCTCCGGCGGAGAGTTGGTCGGTCTTGGTCATCTGGGGAGTGAAGACTCCGGTTTCCTTGACTTCATAGCTATTGTCGGTGTGGAAGAGTTTGATGCGGTCGCCCTTTTTTACGGTGCCTGACATGACTCTTACGTAGGAGATGACTCCACGATAAGCATCGTAGAGACTATCGAAGACGGAGGCGCGGAGCAGGCGATCTTCATTATCAATGGGAGGAGGGACGAGTTCAATGACGGCTTCTAAGATATCTTGAATGCCGATTCCTTGTTTTGCGGAGCAGGGAATCGCGGTTTCGCCTGGGATGGCGAGGATGTCTTCGATCTGTTGGCGACATTTATCGACATCGGCAGCGGGAAGGTCGATTTTATTAAGAACGGGAACGATGGCGAGGTCTTGGTCGAGGGCGAGGTTGACGTTGGCCATGGTCTGAGCTTCAACTCCTTGTGCGGCATCAATGATGAGAATTGCTCCTTCACATGCGGCTAAGCTACGAGAAACTTCGTATGAGAAGTCAACATGACCTGGGGTGTCGAGAAGGTTTAGTTTGTATGTTTTCCCGTTCTTTGCACGGTAGGACATGGTGACGGGGTGAGACTTGATGGTGATTCCTTTTTCACGCTCCAAGTCCATGGCGTCCAAAAGCTGAGCTTTGGCATCTCGTTCGGCAACGGTCTGGGTAAACTCCAGCAGGCGATCGGAAAGGGTGGTTTTGCCATGATCGATGTGAGCGATGATGGAAAAGTTACGAGTGAGACTGGTATCCATGAAAAGACAATCCCTCAGCGGGACGGGCAGGGAGACTCCTGAATCCGTGCCCAAGAGTCAAGACGAGGCTGGGAGGAAGCGAGTCCTGATCTATGACAAGGAATCTGCAAACTTTTTAGTTTCTTGTAACATGAGGCGGCACGAACGCACTCCTTCAAGTTCAAGTTGTATGAGAGTGCCAAGAGCTGAGAGAGAGGTGCCGTTGGAGGACTTGATTTCGCAGGGAAAAGAGGCATAGCCATCACGGTTCAGCCTAGAGATTGCTCGGCGGAACTCCTTGAGGCTTTTATCGGTTAAGATGTCGTCCACAGGTCTCCCGACGAGACGAGAGCCAAAAACTCCAGTCAGTGCTTCGATGTGTGGGTTGACTTCGAGGATGCGGCCAAATTCATCGTAACGAACGAATCCATCGGAGGCATTGTCGAGCGAGCGTGCTAAGCTTTCTTCGTAGGTGCTACATTTTCTGATTTCTTCTTCCAAATAGCTAATGTCACGGACGGTAGCGAGGATGAGGTTTTGTTCGTGGATGACCAAGTTATTGAAGGATATTGAGACGGGGATGGTGCGATTGGCTCCGATGTTGATTCGACAATTGAAGGCTGCTTTGGTCTGTTCACCGAGCTTGCGGAGTGCTCGAAAGGCGATGGCGCGATTTTCGCCTGTGATTAAGCGTCCCACTTGCAATCCGATGAGGGTGTTCAAGGGTTTTCGAGTGATGGTGACCATTGCTCGATTGGTGTTCACGATGTAGCCGTTGCCATCGATGAGAACGATTCCATCTGGACAGCCTTCAAACAGGGTTTTGCTGTAACTGCGGAGGCTTTTGAGTTTGAGATTTTCGTTTAATCTCTTTTCTTGCTGAGTGAGGAGGGCGCAAAAGACTTGTAGTCTTTCGGGATCAGAATTCTGCTGTAAACCGTGTAAGATAAGGTGTTTGCCGCCTCCTTGGACTGCGATGACTCTGGATGCTCCGTTGGTGATTTCAAAGCTTGGTTCTTCGGTGTAATTGAGTTGTTTACAATTGAGATAGTGAGGTCCGAAATCAAGGATGGTGATGAGGTTGGTCGTGGGATCTTTCCCCAGTTCTAGGATAAGTGAGCTGAGTTTCTCATTTTCAGGATGAGTGTTTCCTTTTTTTTCCAATGACGATCCTATTGAGGGGCGGTTGGAGGGAGAGCTTTCTGAGGCTAGGTCGGTTTTGTCCAACATGGGTTTTGGGCTCAGATTATAATTAATTTCACCTGTCTTTCAATGTTTTTAGATTATTACGGCCTTTAAATGAGGAAAAACCCTTAATTTTAAAGGTTTTCGGTGGTTTTTCCGACGAGTTTCTTTTGTTTTTGAGCGAAGACGAGAAAGCCGATGCCGATGATGAGGAAAAAGAGCGAGTAGAATTGCCCTTTGGTGAGGCTCAAGATTGTTGCGGAATCAGGAACGCGAAATTGTTCTACGTAGATTCTGCCGATCGCATAGAGGAGGAAGAAGAGCCCGGTGAGGGTTCCTGAAGAGAGCTTTGGGATTCGAAATTTGAGAGTCGTGAGAAGAATGAAAAGGAGAAGTCCTTCAAGGAGGCCTTCATAGATTTGGGAGGGGTGTCGTGCTAAGAGGAAGGGTTCAACGGCTTCTTTAACGTTGTTGCTCGTTCGGATGGCGGCGGTGAGGGCGGCTTGGCCGCCTTCTCCAGTGCGATAGGCTTGTTCGAGCAAAGTTTTGCTTTCATTTGGAGCGCTTTGGATAGCGGCGGCCATGATGGCGTGATAATTTTGGGATTCTTGGCATTGGAGGTTGAAAGCGGCTCCAGGAAATTTGACTAACCAAGAGTGGGAAGATTTTGCGACGTGGCCGAAGAGTTCTCCGTTGATGAAGTTGGCTATGCGTCCAAAAAAGACACCTAATGGAGCGACACAAACGAGTCCATCTCCTAGTGCGGTCCAAGAAATTTTGTGTTTTCGAGCGTAGAACCAAGCAAAAATGGTGAGTCCTAGAATGCCACCATGGGAGGCCATTCCTCCGTCCGTGACTCTGAAAATACAGAGAGGGTCTTCTGCGATTTGAGTTCTCCCCGCATCAGAGGGAAGCATGTAGAAAAGGACATAGCCGAGGCGGCCTCCTAGAAAAACGCCTAGAAAGGCTGCAAAGGAGACAAAGTCTGAGACTTTGTCGGGTGGCATTGGGAAGAGCTCGCGTTGAGCCATTTTCTTGAGTAGCCACCAACCGACAATAAAACCAGCAAGGTAGGCGAGGCCATACCACCGAATTGCAATGTTTTCGGTGAAGGAGATGAGAACGGGGTTGAGGTCATGGACGTAGGCAACGAGCACGGGAAGTTCTACCGGTAAATGGGGTAGGATCGAAACCAAAATTCCGACAGAATGTTTCTTGGCGTTAGGTTAGAGAGGGATTTAGTTCTTGAGATATGTTGCGAGTAATTCTCGTAAAGTGCCGCGAGCTCTGAAGAGTTGAGATTTGACAGCGGGAACTGTTAGGTCCAGCACGGTCGCGATTTCTTCGTATGGGAGGTTTTGGTACCGACGTAAGATGATGGCGAGACGTTGCTTTTCGGGAAGAGCTTCGATGGCTTGATCGATGGCGTGTCGCAGCTCCGCGTTCAGCTGTTGTTTGTCTGGTTGTTGATTCGGATTGGTGGGGAGTTCGAATTCGTAATCTTCTTTGTTTTGGTCCAGCGAGGATTCTTTCCGACGGGATTTCCGGCGGGTTTCGCTGAAAACGAGATTACGTGTAATGGTGTATAGAAAGGTGGTGAATTTGGCAGTGGGTTGATAGCGAGCGCGAGACTTCCAAAGGCGAAGAAAGACTTGCTGGGCAATATCTTCGGCATCGTTTGGGTTGCCGAGCATCTTGGCGATGGTGCCGACTACTGCGTGTTGGTGGCGTTCGATGAGTTCTTGGAAGGTGGCGTGGTCGCCAGAGGTTTTGATCTGTAGCATCAATTCGACATCCCGGGCATTGTCGGAATCGGGAGGGGGGTTTTCTTTAGTCGTTTGCAAGGCGGACCTCATCGGTAGGGTTGATTGAACTGGCTTGCGAGGGGGAAGTTGCATTGAAAACAGTCTGTTCAGGTGCTTTTTCTAATTGTGGGTGGGGGAAGAGAGGTAAAAGAGGGTGGATGGGTGTTGATTTTGGTTTTTGTTTCCTTGAATGGGAAAAGAAGGTCCCTTGTTGGTTTTAGACCATTTTTCAAAAGTCTATTCGTTTATCGAGTTTTTTTAAGGTTTGAA
>CAZUEC010000174.1:0-5308 GCA_964618865.1 uncultured Roseibacillus sp.
AAACCTTAAAAAAACTCGATAGACGAATAGACTTTTGAAAAATGGTCTAGTCTGTGACTGAACTTTTCTAGCTACCCAAGCTGTTGAATCGGAGTCCGGCCGACGTTGTTGAAGTGGGCATCTTCGATCCCGAATTTGTGAGCAAGAGTGAGGTGTAGATCAGCGAGAGGTTGATTGTTGACCGAGACGTGGCGACCAGTCTGAAGGCGACCTTGGCCGTTACCGGCGAGGAGAATGGGTAGGTTGTTTTTCTTATGGCCATTTCCATCCTTCATACTGGAACCATAGAGAACCACTGAGTTATCGAGGAGGCTAGAGCCCCCTTCGTCGATGGATTTGAGGCGATCGACAAAATACTTAAACTGCTCAATATACCAGCGACTGACTTTGGTATACTGCTCCACTGATTTCGCTTTTTCCTTATGATGAGAGACCCCGTGGTGGTCGCCGGTAACGCCTTCGATAAAGCTGAAGTTCTGACGACTGAAGCCGTGGGCAGTCATCAAGGAACCGACGCGGGTGGAGTCCGTCCAGAGGGAGAGCACGAGCACATCCATCATGAGCCGGAGGTGTTCGGAACGATCGCGCGGGATGCCGGCTGGGGGGCGGACAAAGTCCTCGGGACCTGGTTGGTTAGGAGGAATCCAATCGGCTTCCGGTGGCTCAATGGTGCGTTCGAGCTGGGTTTCGACCATACGGACACTTTCGAGGTATTCGTCGATTTTGTGTTGGTCGAGATTACTGGCCTTTCGCTTGAGACTTTTGGCGTCTTCGAGCACGAGGTCCACTACACTTTTTCGCCACTCAGCTTGGCGCTTGGCCCGCTCACTCGATTGGTCGCGAAAGAGACGGTCGAAGGCGACGCGAGGATTGATTTCGGGAGAGATTCGAGTGGTGGGCGAACCCCAAGAGACCGTGTTCGCCATCGAGATGGGTTCTCCGGCTCGGCCTTGACGAGGCGGCTCGGTGCCAAGCACGAGGGAACGGTAGGCGGTGTCTTGCCCAATCTGTTGCGCGATTTTTTGATCTAAAGAGATCGCGGCTTTCCCCCTTCTCACTCTATGTCCGCTCAGGAAGGCACTGGTCATACCTACGTGGCCACCACCTGCGGAGTTGTTGAGCCCAGAGATGACGAGGAGGTCTTCGCGCAGGCTTTCAAGCGGTTCGAGGATGTGAGAAAAAGTATAGTCAGAGCCCGTTCCTTTGACATCCCAAGCTTTAGGATAAACGCCGTTGGGCTGAAAGATACTGACAAAGCGAAGCGGTGCTCCAGAGGCCGAAGTGGGAGCCGCCGCCGCAGCACCATTAGTGCTGGTCTCAGCCATAATTTCGAGTTTAGGCAAGGCCAACATAGCGCCCATGCCTTTGAGCATGGTACGACGGGAAATCATCCAGGATTTGTTCATGGGCTATATTCGAGATTAGGTTGCTGATTGTTCTGGTGGAGGAAAGGGTGGCTGAGAACGACTTCTTCGATGAGACTCATCGTTCCAAAATCACTAGCGGCAAGATTTTCTTTAATTTCAAGCAACGGCCCTTGGTCGAAGGTTTCAATGTTGCGCCCGAGAGCAAAGGCCAGCATACGGCTAGAGACGTTCTCAATAAAGGTCTCTTTTTTCTCTGATAGCAACCAACTCTTGAGCTCGGCAGTACCGCGAAAGCGATGACCTTCCAGCTCTCCGGAGTTGTCGATAGGCTTGCCGTTCTCGCGAGTGCGGAAACGCCCGATTGCATCGAAGTTTTCGAGTCCAAATCCGATGGGGTCGATCTTTTGATGGCAGCTCTGGCAATCGGGGTTGTTACGGTGGATTTCGAGTTCTTCCCGAAGAGTTGTGCCTTTGTTCTGTCCGGCGTCAGGGCTGAGTTCGCCCGCATCCTCGGGAGGCTCGGGGACATGTTCGCCTAGAATCGTCTCGAGAACCCACTTCCCACGCACCACGGGACTAGTGCGAGTAGGACTAGAAGTGGCGGTGAGAACGCTAGCCATGCCAAGAAGCCCTCCCCGATGAGAATCAGAAATGGCGAGAGGGCGCATGTGCTCGCCCTCCACGTGAGGAACTTTGTAATGTTCGGCTAAGCGCTCATTAATGAAGGTAGCCTTGGTATCGAGCAGGTTACTCAGGGGGTGGTTATTGCGGAGAAGGTGCTCAAAGGTGAGGATGGTTTCGTCCTTCATCGCTCGGGCCAAGGCTTCATCGAATTCAGGAAAAATCTTTTCATCTGGAATCACAGACACTCCCACCGACTGATAGCCTAACCACTCTCCGAGAAAGGCATCCGTGAAGCTGCGCGATTTGGGGTCTGCTATCATGCGGCGAACTTGTGCCCGCAGAGTTTCCGGCTCGCTGAGTTCGCCCTTTTTGGCCAGGCGAAAGAGCTCCTGGTCGGGCATCGACATCCAGAGAAAGTAGGAGAGGCGGGAGGCGAGCTGATAGTCGTTCAGGCGGAACTCACCAGCTTGAGAACCAGATGGAGCAAGCTCGTGTCGGAAAAGAAAGTGAGGCGAAACAAGAATGGCGGAGAGAGAAAGCTTAATGGATGAAGCAAAGTTCTCACGCTGTTCAGCAGCTCGATAAAAGAGAGAGAGGTAACGATCCGCTTCTCCTTCTTCGAGCGGACGTCGGAAGGCGCGTTCCGCGAAACGAGTAATGATGCGGGTAGCCGCTTCTTCGACTCCGACAGATTGAGGAATCACGAAGAAGACAGGTGAGGTAGCGGGCATATTTTCAGGACGGACGGGGCCCTTCACTTTCATCCAGTCAACTAAGGTTGAACCTACCTTGTTAGCTCTCTTGTATTGCTTCTGAACCTCGGGTGGGAGGAGAGACTTCTCGTAGTTGAGGGCGACTTGATAGCTCCCTCTGGGGACAAAGATAGTGAAGGATTCAGTGCTCGCGCCTGGCTCTTCAAAGTAGAAATCACCGCTGGGTTCGTTATTGATACGGAGGCGGAGGCCTCCAGTGGAAGAGACCGTAGGGGCGGCTTTGACCGAGAATTCATAGAGTCCATCGTGCGGAAAGTCGATGGACTCGTAGAGGGTCATTTGACCTCGATTGACTTCGTAGCCTGTGAGGCCTTTTTTCTTCAAAACAGGAGAGCTAGCTTCGGTGATGAGCATCTCTTCCGATTCGAAGTGCCACTGCTCGGGCTCACTTTGGAAGGCAAAGGAGGCTTCAATGACCTCGCTGGCAGCCTCGAAATACTTCTCCATATCAGAGGCGGTGATGAAGAGATTGTCGCGGTCGGTGGTGAAGCCACTTTGCCCCTCACCATCATTGGAGAGCCGACTTCCCGCCCTAGTCGGGAACCCAAAGAGGTCACGCAGCGTGTTTTGATACTCCGTCTTGTTCAGACGAGGGATCGTAACATGACCTGCTTCGCGAACTTGTGACCAATCGACATCATTGAGCCGCTGGTTAATCCACGCCACCATCAAGGCTCGTTCCTCGCTGCTAGGGAGAGGCTCCTTGGTCGGCATCTCCTCAGTCTCGATTTGCTCTAAAACGTAGAGCCACTCCTCGCGGTCAGCGAAAATTTGTTCTCCGGTCTGATAGGGAGTGATGTCGAAGTCCCCTCTCGTCTCTTCCTCGTTGTGGCATTTGTAACAATACTCTTCGAGAAGCGGCTGAATATGCTCTTCGAAGGTGTGAGTTTTGAGAAGATCCTCAGCAAAGACACCAACAGTCAGGGCAAGACTTGCCAAGAAATGAAAGACGAAAATATGGAGAAGGTTCTTCAAGACTTATAAGAGCACGCTCGCCTCATTTTTGAATTGTTGATAACAATCAACTCCTTCTATTACTGCCAGTGATTTCGTGATTTATCATTTCCTTTATTCATTTGCTCAGCAAAGATTTTTTTGAGACCCTCTCGAAAAGCTTTCACCTTCGATAATGACCCACAACCATCGAACCAGCACTCGGCCTTACCATTCCCAAAAAATTCAAGAAACAATCGCTGTGCTATCAGAGTAAACTCACCCGACAACACTCTCTCATTCCCGACAGTTTTCATCCACTTTCACCACAGCCCCTCTCTACATCCCATTAATTCAATGAATAACCCATCTCTCTTGCTCAGCCTTTCCTTCGGAATCCTCCCTCTCTCAAACCTATGTGCCCTTGAGCCTTTAGTAGACTCCTCCGAGACCGTGATGGAGCAGCAAGCCAAGCACATCATCAACAAGCTGGACTCCGACAAAGACGGAAAGCTGCAGAAAGAAGAAGCTGGGAGAGCCTGGAAAAAGTATTCTCGTCACGACGAGAACAAAGATGGCGCCATCGAGTTCGATGAACTCAAAAACTACCGCGACACCTCCATCAACAGCCCGGGAAAGAAGATACTGAACATCTGCTTCAAGAAAACGCCTCAACGCGGGGTCTACCTCGACTTCTACTTTCCTGACGAAGACACCAGCACCGAGAAACCCGTCGTCATCTTCACCCACGGTGGAGGATGGGCAACCGGTAGCAAAGGGAAGGCCGGGATTGGCTCGTTCAATCAAGTGCACCGCGCCCTTCTCAAAGAAGGATTTTGCGTGCTCTCGGTTGGTTACCGTCTGATCAACAAAGCTGGTGATACCGCGATGCGGGACTGCGTAATCGACTGCAAGGACGCGCTTCGTTTCGTCTCCGCTCACCAGAAAGAATTAGGAATCGACACAAACAAAATCTACACTTTTGGTGATTCCGCAGGAGGGCACTTGGCGCAGATGGTCTTATTCTCTTCCCCAGAAAACTTCCAAGGCGCTCCTGAGCTCGCAGAGCATACTTACAAAACTGTAGCAGGCGTATCCTGGTATGGCCCCTGTGACTTCCAAGATGTGCAACTCTTCAACCATGATGATCGCAAAAACTTCCGTGACCGCTTCGGAGCCAGAATCATGGGCAAAGACTCCAAACCTGAAGACAAAGAGAAACTCTACCAGGAGATGAGCCCGGTTCACTACCTCACCGAGAAGAGCCCCCCGCTCCTCATGATTCAAGGTGACAAAGACACCACCATCCCCGTCAAACAGGCCCGCCGTATGAGGGACGTGCTCAAAACCATCGACGCCCCCGTCGAAATTCAAATCGTCAAAAACGCGGGACACAACTGGCGCACAGTCGGCGCCGACATCGAGCCTACTCGGAAGGAAATCACCCAGCAGACCATCGATTACTTTCTGAAGTTCAAGTAGCTCTACCGATCAGAACGAGCATGGAGTCTACATGCTCCTTGTCCTTCTGCTTCGGCTTCTTGTTCTAGCTCTCCTTATACCAATGAACTAATCTATCTGGTGGAATGGCCGAGGATGTCTTGGTCAAAT
>CAZUEC010000175.1:0-5291 GCA_964618865.1 uncultured Roseibacillus sp.
GTAGAATATGAATGGGATCCAGGAGATGGATCAGGGTCCGTTTCGGGAGCTTCCTTCACTCATCAATATATGGAAGAGGGGACCTTTACTGCAACGGTCAGAGTACAATGCACGGGGTGCCCGACAGCGAATCAGTCGGAGTCGGTGTCTATTGAAGTCACTAACGAAAAGATTGTAGAGGTCATGGATTCGAGCTCGCGAATGGCCCAGAACAATTTTTTGCAGATTGTTCCTGGTGGAGCGGCTGAAAACGTTACCGGAACAGCAATGTTTCCTCCTGAAGCTGGAGAAGGAACTGATCCCACGTGGACATTAGATGGAGGCAACGAGCAAGAAGGAGTTAGCGCGACTTACCTTCTTCGAGCACCTGTGTTTACCGCTCTCCCATTTTTGGTAAGGGATGCGAGCCCGATCACTTACGAAATTGCATGTGATGATGGAGAGACGGTGACCGTTGAGGCTTATCCGAATTTCGAGGGGAGGATCACAGTAGATGCAGGTGATGCTTTTGGGAATGTTCCTTCTGAATTTGTCCTCCTTCGGCGGGTTATCCAGGGGAGAGCGAACTTCGAAAATATCATAAATCGCCTCGATCCGGGGCCGATGGGCGGATTCAGGGAATTCAATCCTAGGGTTTCGGTGACTAACCGATGGCAAGAATGCCGCACCAATAATACCGCTAACTGGACTTATGGGGTCGATATTGGGTTGGCAGATATCATCGGAGGCAGCGTTCGATTTCGCTTTGGGCCATCGATCTTTATTCCTCCTCCTTTCCAGCGTTTTGTTGCTGCGGGGTGGTTTATTGATTTCAGGGGTGGTATTTCAATTTCCGGTGTTCTAGGGACGAACGGTTGTGGAGATGTGGAGGGCGGAGGACAGGCGAGCGGGTCGGTCAGTGTCGCGGTCGGAGCGGAGCTTCAAGCGGGGCCGCTTGTCTCTGCCGAACTTTCTGGAAGTACGGGGATCTCCGCTATGGGGGCGCTCTTGGGTGATAGGAATGGAGTCACATTAAATGGAAGTGTCGTGTTCAACCCTCTCACGGTATCAGGGAGCTTTAGCGCGGCATTTGGATTAATTACCATTCAGGAGACGTTTCCGATTCTCCCCGCAGTTCCGATTCTTGGACCAGGTGAATTTACTGTTTATGCATTCTAAATTTTCAATGATCAATTTTGTAGGTCTTTACTTGTTGTTATGGGGAACCATTGCTCAAGCTAGAGAGCAAGTTTTTGTGGCGAGTAACACGAGGGCTATCGAATTGGCATTTAATGGTTTTCCGACTTCTGCGGTCTCCAATGAGCCGCAAATTTCAAAGACGTTTGCTGCTGATTACTACTTGAAGGATGGAGGAAACGAGATTTCTCTTAAGTTAGAGCGTTTTGAGACCCCTAATTTTCGAGTTAGCTTTGATTGGACTAGTAATAGTTTGGTCGAACAAGATGGTGGTAGGCGCATTGAGGTGACCTTCGAAAAGGTTGGTGACGAAATCAGTGCTACAGGATCCTTTGCAGGAGAGGCCTTCGCAACGACTGTTTTCACAGCTGGTGAAGGGCTCATATTTGATATCCCGCAACGTACAATAGAGAAGATTGCAGCAAGTGAAAAAGTAGACGCGAGCGAGATTATTTTTCGTGATCAGGTTGAGAGTCCTTTGGGGCCCGGTGTTTGGGAGCTTCAGGCTCCAGCTCTGACTCCAGAGCAGGAAAGTGAATTAAAGACGCAAGTCCTCTCCTTATTAGATGACTTTCGGCAAGCGAATTTAGAGCAAATTGGCAACGGAGTTGAATACCAGTTGGAGCGCCAAGCGAAAAGTGCAGGCGCAAATGTTGAGGATTTCAAAAAAGAACAGCGAGGGATGCTGACTTATTTGAAAGGGGAGAATGGATTCGTTGTGCCTCAGATAGATTTAAACGAATTAGAGGTCACCCAGATTCGTGATCGAGCAATTTTCCGTGTTTTGAGTAAAGAAGGACCGATAAAGATCGGTTCGGAAGGTGCAACGATCACACTTCAGCTCATCTATACTTTCAATGGCGAAAAATTTCATAGAGTTCAATAACTTATATTTTTTATTATGAAACCGACAAATGCACTGAGAGCTGCTATCTTAGCTTTTTTTCTCATTCTCTTATCTGGAAGCGCTCAAGAATTAGACGAAAATTGTACGGTCACGCTTCTTAATCGTTCGGCGCAAGTCAATGAGGGTGGTTGGTTTGGAATTGCCAATGTTCCTGTGGAACGAGGTCTCTTTCGAGTGAGAGTTTATTGCACTAGAGATGGGGTCACGACATACGGACAGTCTGAGTTCATTGAGATTTCAGCAGGCGAAGATCGCATTCCGGTCGGTGAGATCACCTTGGGCGAACTCGATCCGCTCCCGATCTCAGTGGCCGTTACGGGGCCTCTGAGTACTTTGACAAACGAAGGAGAGGTGACGCAATTGGAAGCGATTGCGACTTTGCCCGATAATTCAACGAGAGGTGTTTCGACTCGTGCCGAAGGGACGCTTTGGACGTCGAGTAATGATCAGATTGCGACGGTTGATAATAATGGATTGGTCACGGCGGTTTCGAGGGGACGGGTCTTTGTTCAGGCTTTGAATGAAGGGGTGCAGGGTTCTTTTGAGATTCAGATTTTGATTCCAAACGATAGCGATAATGATGGTCTTCCAGATGAGTTTGAGATCGCGAACGGATTTGATCCCAATGATCCCAATGATGCGGAAGAAGATCCAGATCTAGATGGGCTTTCGACGCTAGAAGAATTTGCCTTAGGAACCAATCCGTTGGCAGAAGATTCAGATGGGGATGGCATCACGGATGGAGAAGAGTTGAATTTGGGGATTGATCCTTTGTTAGCGGATACTGATGGAGACCTTCTCACTGATGGTGAGGAGTTGAGTCTCGGAACGGATGCGTTGTTGGTAGATAGTGATGGGGATAGTATTCCTGATGGTTTGGAAGTTGAGCTTGGTTTGAATCCTGCTGAGGTAGATGTGACGACGACTCTCGTTGGTCGAGTGGTCGATGAGAATGGCGATGCGGTGGAGGGGGCGAATGCGGTGGTTTTCGATTCGCTCACTGCGGTGAGTGGAGTGGATGGCAGCTTCCAGATTGATTTTGTTCCGATTGCGCAGGGGGAGCTCACGGTGAGTGTTTTTGATATTGAGGCGGGAATGATTGCTACTGGTGGAGGTGGTCCTTTGTCTCCGGTTGTAGGGGGGACGACCGATTTTGGGGATATTGTGTTAGTGCCAAATAGTGGCGTGGTTTCTGGTTTTGTGATGAGCCCGACAGGCGATCCGGTTCGGGATGCTTTGGTTACTGTTTTGTCTGGGGAGTTTGTGAGAGAGACGCGAACGGATTCACTAGGTTTTTATTTGGTGGCAGGGGTCACTTCGGGTGAGGTTGAGGTGCAGGCGCGTGATTTTGATACTGGTTTACGGGCAAGAGATGGCGGGAATTTAGCTCAGAACCAGTCCACGGTGATCAACTTGGAGATTGGAGCATTTGGTTCGATTGTGGGGACTGTTTTCGAACGAGACAATCTGACTGCAGTGACAGCGGGGGTGTCGGTCGAATTAACTGGGCGCGTTCGAGAGTCTGTGGTGACGGATTCTTTTGGTCGTTATAGTTTTGATTTTGTCCCGCTTGGTCAATTTATGGTCGAGGCGAGTGATGCTTCTGGAAATCAGGGACGCACTATGGGGAACCTTTCGACTACGTCTCAAGTGGCGACGAGTGATATCGGATTCTTGGGGCAAGGAAGTGTGTCGGGTGAGGTCTTGGATGTGTTGGGAGAAGAATTTAACGGGGCGACTGTTTCTCTTTTGAGCCAATCTCTTTTCGGAGGAAATCAAGAGGTGATTCTTTCTTCGGATGAGAATGACTTTTTGTTTGAGAACGTCTTTGTGGGAGACTTCTCGTTGGTTGCGGTTTCTGAATTTAATAATTTGGCAGGTTTTGCCAGTGGGCGGATTGATACCGATGGGCAGTTGGTGGATGTGGATGTGACGATTGCGGCGGCTGGAACCTTAAAGGGAATTGTGTTTGATGCTGATGGAGTCACTCCTGTGTCAGGGGTGACGGTGACTTTGGTTCCTTCTGGAATTTCGACTCTGACAGATGAGGACGGAGAGTATTGCTTCGAGTTTGTTCCTTTGGGGGGCTACACTATTCAAGTTGCGGATCTGAGTAATGGCAACGTTGGGGAAACGACGGCTTTGCTCACAGAGCAGGGGCAAACCGATGTGAATGATGCGACCTTGGTCGGCTTTGGGGTGGTTGAGGTTACTGTGATCGATGGAGGAGGAGATTTGGTTCCTGGGGCTCAGATCTCGATTGCTTCGGGAAGCCAGGTTTTGACTTTGAATACTGGTATGAATGGAGAGTCTCGATTTGAGGCGGTGCTAGCTGGTGACTTTTCGGCCTCGGCCACTGAGGTGGTGAGTGGCTTGGGGGGGAGTGCAACGGGTTTACTTGGAGTTGGGGACGAGGTTGCGATTACGGTGATGCTTGAGTCCTCTGGTGATATTGGAGGGCAGGTGTTGCTTGTTGATGGGGTGACTGCGGGGGCGGGTTTCCGAGTGGAGATTACGGGTCCGGGAGTGAGGCAGGAGCAAACGAGTGGAACTGATGGAGGGTTTGTGTTCTCGAATCTTCCGTTGGGAAGTTATCAATTGGATGTTTTTGATTCATTGGGGAATCGACGTTCTCGTTCGAGCGACCTAGTTCTCGCTAGCGAAGGGGAGGTTATTAATGAACTCTTGATTCTGGATGGGGTTGGAACGGCGCAAATTTTAGTGACGTTTGCTGATGGGAGTGAGTTTCCAAATATTGGGATTGATTTGGTGAGTAATGCCGAGGGGGCGGGGCCGGGGAATTTCGGTCGTACGAATGCGGACAATCAGGTTACGATTACTGGTATTCCAGTGGGAAGTTTTGAGGTTTCTTCTTCCTTCCGATCAGAGGGAAGGCAATTTTTTGGAACTGTAACTGGTGAGATCACTGCTGCTGGGGAAACTGTTTTAGTTCGACTTGAGCTTGATGATTCTTTGATTCCGGTCACGCAAACCCTTTTTGATGGGAACAATTTTGCGTATAACGTGCGTGAAAATGGTCAGTTGCAAGATGGGCAGAGGAGTATTTTTCAAGGGGATGGTGGAGAGAATCGAGGCTTTGGGGTGTTGGATATTGAAGGGGAGACTTTCTTAGGAAGTCCTTTAGGTGGGAGTGAGGAAAATGGGCGAGAGTTGGTGATTGGTCAGGATGGATTAAGTGGGTTAAATG